>JAHWGK010000079.1 GCA_020054495.1 Thermoplasmata archaeon
AATATAATAGCGAAGGAACATTTACTATCAAGGCTCGTGCAAAAGATACCGAGAATCTATGGGGTCCTTGGGGTGAACTACAGGTCAGTATGCCTAGTAATAAAGCAACAACAAGCTCGTTTTTCTTGCAGTTTTTAGATGGTTCTCCACTACTACAAAAAGTATTGTTATATCTTATAAACTAGGACTTTTTATTCAAAGCCACGTCCCATAGTTACCGTTTTCTATCCACCTATTTGAGGATTTCGTTTAATTCTCGATGTCTGTATCTAATAACTCTTTTAAGATAATTTATAAGGTGGTAAATCCACTTATCTTTCTCCTTGTATAAATGTAAAAAAATCACATCATATCCATTGTTATCATATATTTTTCTTCTATAATTATAATCAAATTTTTCTGAACCACAAACTTCGAGATAAACTCCAAAGTGAACGAGATAAAAATCTGGTGCCCAAACTCTCGGTCTTTTATTTTCATCCCATACAAAAACAGGATGCTCATATGACCACTTGATACCAAGATCCTTCAGCAATTCAGCAACTTCTTTTTCAGATCTTGTCATCTGATTATATATTGACTTATTTTTTATGCTGTACATGCTCCATCTAAAAGATCAGCCAGATTCATAGGCATCTTTGATCCATTCCAATGATGATATTCAGAATGTAGTTCTTCTAATCTCCAACCCAGATAGTGTTCATCAGCTTCTTTTATTACTTTATTACACAATTTGCACATTCTATTTCCTCCTTATTCCAAGCTATGTCAAAACACGGTGTATCTTGACAAAATCTCTCCTTAGAAACAGAGTAAATCTGGGCGGGCCCACTATAATAAAAAAAAACTGTTAAAAAAAAATGGATTAAACTTTTTCTTTTTTTTCTAAAAAAGCAATGTTTGAATCAAACTCATCTTTAATTTTATAATTTTGAGTATCCCATCCAGGCATCTCTTTTTTTAAATCAATTAGTCGTAAATCCACTCCCATTTTTTTAATGATTGAGTGATATTCTTCTCCAAGAACTTCTTTAAACTCTGCTAAAAAAAAGTAACCGGCTTTTTTCCCCATACGAGTTTTAAATACATCAACAATATTTTGAATTGCTTCACCAATTTTTTTTGGGTTGATATGGTTAAAATCAGAAATAACCGTTATATCATCAATATTGTCGTTTAAATTTTCAATTTCATCTATATGAATATATTTTAAAAAATCATGATCTACCTTAAGCTCGACTAGTAAATTTTTTACTATTGACCATGCGTAATCTTTAGAAGTTTTTGAATGCGCAACAAAAATTAACGAGAATAACGTATGTTTAATTACATCAGAACTTTGGACCTTTTCAATTTTGCCAGAGCTTTTATTCATATTACCTACGCATATAATATTTTATAAATTCTTGAATACTACATTTTTAATGTGTTTAACTATTTTTTCGTTAGCAATTCTAAAAATATATCTTATTATCTGATAGCTAACTTTTTAATCATAGCAATATTTTTAATATAATACTACATCCTGTATATGTAATTACATATGCAGGCGGATGGGATGAAACCGAAAATCACTATAGTATTAATACTAGTAATGTTAAGTTTAAGTTGCTTAACATCAGTTAGTTATATTGAGATATGTAAAGCCTTAGATCCGCCAACGTTTTATGTTGATGATGATAATACTGCAGGCCCATGGGACGGGAGTAGCGGCCATCCATATAGATATATTCAGGATGCAATCAACGTTGCATCTCCTGGCGATAGAATTAAAGTTCTTGAAGGGACTTATTCAGAGAACCTTATGATTAGCTCAAATAAAACATCACTTGACCTATTTGGGGAAGACAAATCAATTACAACAATCACTGGTGGGGGATCTGGAGATGTAATAACAATATCTGCAACAGGCGTGGACCTAAGCGAGTTTACAATAAAAAGTAGTGGATCCAGTTCAACAAATGCAGCGATAAAGATAAATGCTAGCAACTGTGTAATAGTAAATAATATCATATCAAACAACAAACATGGATTTTATATTTATGATTGTGACAACATAAAAATTTATTATAATACAATAACAAACAATATTGGAAATGGGATTTATTTAGAGAATTCAAGTTATAACAGCATAACATATTCAACAATAAAAAGCAGCGGCTATAATGGATTCTTTTCATATTCTTGCTCGAATAATAAAATTGAAAATTGTTCAATTATGAGCAATAGTAAAAACGGGATTTATTTAAACGCAACATGTAATAATAATATAATTGCAAACAACTATATATCTAGTAACACTCAAAATGGAATATATCTTAATGATCACTGCAACAACAATATAATAAAAAATAATAATGGTAACAACGGAATCTACAGTAATAGTAACAGCGGAATAAGATTAGAAAACTCAAGTTCAAATAATCTGGGAAACAATATAGTAAATGGTAATTCAGACTATGGAATAATGGTTTTAGGCTCAAATAACAGTATTCATAATACTACAATAAACTCAAACACAAAACATGGGGTGTTTCTATTTGGAGATGACAATAACAATGTTATAGATAACAATATCCAAGAAAATACAAAAGACGGCATAAGAATTCAAAATTCAACAAACGATAAAATATACGGAAATGAGATATCAGGCAATTCACAATATGGAATTTATCTAAATTATTATTCTGTTGACAATCTGATTTACAACAACTATTTCCATGATAATTCAGACAATGCTTTTGACATGAGTGAAAATAATAATATATGGAGTATCTCTACAACAACAGGTTATAACATTGTAAATGGTGAAAACCAAAATGTTTCGGGCAATTATTGGGATGATTTTGATGAAGTAAGTGAAGGTGCAGTTGATAGCAATGGCAGTGGAGTTGTCGATGTTGGCATTTCAAAAAGTATAAACATATCAAGTTCAGATACTGGCGCAATAGTTGATCTAATCAATCCAGTAATTGTTAGTATAAGTATATCCCCAAGCACTCAAACAATTGGAGGTTATACATATATATCAGCTGATATTACAGATAACACCAAAATAAAAGATGCTAGACTAATTGTTACCAATCCAAACGGAGTCACAAGTAATTTTTCTATCGTTCAAAACAAAACAGGTGATACTTACTATTGCAATAAACAATTCTCACCAGTAGGAACATACAAAATTGTTATAGCCGGAAAAGATCCAAGAAACTGGGTAACCTCAAATACTCAGACCTTTTATATAGATGAAGGAACACCCCCCACAATTACCGACAATTCTCTTACTACAGGTTCTCCTTCGAACTTTTTTATATTTAATGCAACAGTAACTGACGATGAAGATAGCGTATCAGATCTCACTGTTAAAGTTCATTGGAGTCACGGTGGAATTGGGGGAAACTACTCTATGGGTAATATCTATGAGAACTACTTTCACACTTATGTATATTTAGATAACTCTACAGATAGTTTAAGCTACAGTTTTTATGTATGTGATCAGTGGGGTAACTCACGTACAACAGAGCAGGAAACTGTTAGCATTGTAGATAATAAACCACCTACAATATCGATTGATACCTATGGCCCATCATCAGATGATTTGCCAAATAGTTATACATTCAGAGCAACTATAACAGATGATACCGAAGTTGATGAAGTATTAATTGAATATTGGTATGAGGGTAGTGATCATAAAACTGTTGAAATGGACAAAAAGACCAATAATAAATATGAAAAGGTTATAATCATCAATGAGAATCCAAGCAGGGTATATTGCATTATTTACGCAACAGATCCATCTGGAAATCAAAATGATACGAAAAAACCATTTGCAAATGCTAGTGGGCCTTATTCCGGAGTTATTGGAATAGGATTAATTTTTGATGCAACAAACAGCTTTGATCTAGATGGAACTATAGCTAATTACTCCTGGGATTTTGGAGATGGAACAACAGGACCCATGGAGACATCAGAACACACATATTCAACAAATGGTAACTATACAATTATACTAACAATAACAGATAACGATGGTAATAAAGATACAGATGTTACTTATGTTGATATAATTTCATTAGCACAGAAAAAAACATCCTATACAACGATGAGTGAAATCGAAGATGAATACGGTATAACACTAACAGATTTGTTTTATGGCTATGATATTGATGGAGACAAAATTGCAGATACATTTGTTGATCCAAACAATGTATTAAAAGCAGTTCATACTGGAAATATAAACATAAGTGGAAACATTACTTTTCTATTATCTGTAGATGACTCAGATATACCTGAGTTTATGTGGAATACTACTACCGATGAAATTGTACCAATACATCATAGACCAATAACAATTGACGATAGTGACATCGAAATAGATGAAGAAAATGAGCAAGCAACCGTGGATATTACAGTTGAAAAAGCTAATTGGATATACATCGATATAAACGATACATACCCATATGCAACTATTGTTATCACTACAGAAAATAGAACAATCCCAATAGATAGAATATGGAGGAAAAACGACAAGATCTATGTACTTGATGATCCTTCAACAGAGTATATGATTACTTTTCAAAACATATATCCAACTGTAGAATCCCCTACTTTTATACCAGGTGAAGGAGCATTAGTCAATGAAAACAGTAAGACAATTACAGTTATTTATACAGTTCCTGTAACAATTACTTACGCCACATTTGATACCATCAGAATAGAATCAAAACTTACAACGACAGATAATAAAGTTTTTACTTACACACCTCCAGGGTACCTGGAAGACGGAGTATACACCCTCGAAATTAGTGCAAAAGCTTTACAGGGCGATAACCAAGGTTCCTTTAGTTCAACTTATATTTTCCAACAATATACTTCTCCACCTCCAGTACCTCAAAAAAGTTTTATTGAAAAAAACTTTATCTGGATACTACTTGGTATTTTTGGGGGAGCCGGAGCTGCAATTTTTCTTATTATTAGATACCAGCTTATCACATTTGAAAGCTTTATTTACATAAAAAATAAAAAAATTATACCATTTTTCAAACCATTAGTATTTGGTCCTTTAAGAATTGATGTGAATGATAAAAAAGTGAAGAAAGCAGAATTTTATGTAAATGGAAAACTAAAGAATACGATATCTCAAAAACCATTTATCTGGGACTGGAATGAACCAGCTTTTATGAAAAAAACTATAGAGACTAAAATATTTGACGAAGATGGAAATAGTAGCTCAAGCGGTGAAATGACATTTTTTGTTTTTAATTCACCTAGATTTTTCAAATAATAATCCAAATAAATTATGGTCGTAAATATGACGAACCCTAGAGATATATTAAATGAATTGAAATGGAAGCAAGACTTTGATGTAAATCATGCTGAAATTTGGTACATTCATAGAGGTGCTCCAAACGATACTAAAATAATATCTGGTAAAGACATTGTAAAACTTGAGAAATCATTCATGAAAACAACCACTGGAACGATTCCATATCACAGAATCTTCAAAATAATATATGAAGAAAAAGTAATTTTTAAACGATGAAACAATATAATTATAAAATTTATCTTCGTTTTTAAAGATTTTACCCAAATTTGACAGTTGACTAAATAAAGGTGTTCTTAGTCACGTTAAATTATGAACCAAATAACGAAACTAAGAA
>JAHWGK010000007.1 GCA_020054495.1 Thermoplasmata archaeon
CATATGTCACACCTTGGGGTATCATATATGCTTGTTATGATACTCATAGGAAGCGACATATGTCCTGTCCTAACACAACTTTTTTTATAATCATTTTAGACAAGTTTATAATCCGGTTTTTAATTGGTAAAGTTAATTTTGGGCCCATAAGGTAGTCTGGATATCCTACTGGCCTTCGGAGCCGGTAACTGGGGTTCGAATCCCCATGGGTCCGTATTTATTTATCAGAGAAATCGAGACGGATCTTTTTTTTTAATTTTGTATTAATTATATTTTATTGTATTTTATAATAAACCAGCATAATACTTACAGAATGCTACAATAAATTTATCAACCAAAAGATGTTTACCTTAGATCATAGGGGTCTAGTCTGGAAGTAAGTATGAATTTTAGGACAACCTACTTTTTCATATCTTTTCTTCCTCCCTCAAAAAAAACTAGGCCCCTTCGTTTTTTTAGTATTTTGTCGAAATAAAACCAGTGTAAAAACATTGTTTTTTGTATCTAGATTGGATGATTGGTCTATAAATTACATATATGTAGCAATAGATAATAATTTATATGGGGTCTAGTTAGAAATTGAATTGTTATTTTCTCATTGTCACCTCCTCTAATCATAATTACCTCATCTAATATTTGCTAGGCCCCATAGGAGTGTAATAACTTCACGGACAAACAACAGATTGAGTCTAATTTGATATATCTAGTAAAAGTCAATGTACTGGCATTTTAATCCTAAATATTCAATGATATCAGCCTGGTAGTTCATTTTGTGGTGGTGGAGGTACACCATAGTCATCTGGATCAGGTTGTAGATATTCCACTTCATAGATTGTATCCCAAGATGAACCAGAATTATAAAAACTACTTGTGCTATAAGAGCTGGCAGTAGTTAAAGCTCCATTCCATGAATTTTCTTCCCAATATTCTTCTCCAGTTATCTCATCTTTAAAGGCTAAATATCCAACAGATACGTGCCATGTAATTGGTTGAGTGTTTTCATCGTCACTATCATGATCAGCATAGTAATGCACCCTAAATTTATATGTTCCATAAAGTGATTTACCTGAACCTGCATAGTTTGGAAGAGTCATATCTTCCGTTGCATAATAATGTTCTGGACCATACCCATCTGTATTATCGATGTCAAGATAGGGATAATCATTATATTGACCACCCATATTGTTGTAATATATGTGACGCCCATCTGTATTGCTAATTGTTGGTTCCAATACATGAAGATCGACATCGCTATTACCCTGCCCCCACGTTAAAGTGAATGTAAGAGACGCTACAGAGGCAGATGATTTTATGCTATCTTTCAAGAACCCTGCCCAATTAGTTCGAGTATTTTCATCAGTAGCAAGTATTATTACATCGTTTTCACCAGCAAATAAAGGAACCTCTTGTGAAAATGATCCTCCATTCACTGGAACTACGAATTTTTGATTGCTAACAAAAATCAACGTTGAACTAACTGCTTTCTGCCCACCAGTTATTGTACCCGAGATTGTAACTTTACTTCCTGTTGTATCTCGAATGTCATCACCATCAGTATCTATTGGGGTATCAGGGCTAGTGAGTGTAACTGTTGGAAAAATAGAATCATCCTTAAATTGTTTTTCTGCACCATCAAAGAGTTGGCTGTAAGCATTTGCAGGACTGAAGGTTTTTGAGCTAGCATGATAAAATATGTTATATTGTCTGCCCGATCCTGCATTTTGGCCTGAGCTATAAACTCTGGTAAAACCATCATTATAAGTAAATGGTATCTGTCTTACGTCAGTACCTGGTGCTGTGCCATGATAGTTAGGATCATATATATCAAATCGCCCTCCACTATATTGATATGCAAGCACAGCATGCCCGCCTGCTGCCCAGCTTCCATTAACATATCTGGTCCTTAACCCAACAAGTTGAGGCTCACCACTTACAGTCATGCCGTGAATTAAACTATAAGCGACATCCTCAGATTTTGTCGTCGCCCACTCTTGCTCATCTCCATTTAGTGAACTCCATATACCTGAGGATCCCATTTGACAACGAGTGGCAAGTTCGACAGCTGTTTCATCGTCACGCCATTCAGCATCATCTCCCTCTCTATATTTTGTATATAAATTTCCAGCTGTTGATTTTTTATGCGCATAATACCATTTTGCGTAGCTAGTCATACCTAAACATACGCCACCAGATCTAAGATATGAACCCCAATTATCGATAAACCAGCCATCCTTCGAAGGTCTAAATTCAGTATCAGCTGCATAATCTGCCCCAAACCATTCATAAGCGGCCATCATAAGTTCAATTGCAGTGAAATTTGAAAAAGTCCCAGCATAGAATGTTATAGTATTTGCATCTGTATCTTGAGATACGAAACCTGTTGCTTCTAATCTGTTGTTTTCATCATCATAAGAATAAAATCTGATTGCTTTCTCATTTGTAACAAGACTTGGGTCGTATGGTAGTGTAACTAAACATGGTTTTTCAAAAGATTTATACGTGTCCCAAACAGCAGTACCATCTGTTTCAATGGTAATCATTTTGCTTGCAAAGTTAGTATTATCTGGTAAACCAGTAATATCCGTAATGTCTGAATAACTAATTTCAAAATTAACTGAATCTTCTGTAGCTGCTTTAGGTACATCAATATTAAATCCATAAAGTGGACTTGAGCTATCTGTAACTTTAATCTCTCCACCGTCATAGTCAACTGACCCTAAAGCAGCTGGAATATTATTGCCGGTACTGATACTTACTTTTCTTGAATCACCGGTCTCTCTGCTATCTTCATCTCCTATTGTAAATCCAACATAAAACGAAGCTATAATCAGTATTGCTACAACAGCAATAGCCCCTAAATACTTGAGAGATTTTGATTTTAACGTAGGCGAAGAAACATAAGTTGGTGCAACAGATTGAGGCGACGGCATTGGTTGTGTAGGTTGAGGCTGAATTGGTATAGTTGCTGCTGGTTGAGCTGGTGAAGCTGGTGGGGGCGCATCAGGCGTTACTTGAGGCTCTGGTTGCAGTGTTAGTTGTTCTTTTATTATTTGTTCAGTTTCAGTTTTTGTGCCGCATTGAAGGCAAAAATTAGATCCTTCAGGTATTTCAGCTCCACAACTTGTACAAAATCTTTGCATATTTTCCCATCTCCTCACAGTATCATATCATTTGCTTATTTATAAAACCATACCATGGATAAGAAGTAATAATTTCACTTATGATCGTTATTTTTTCAAATTGACATTCTCACGCAAAAATTATATAAAGTATTAACATCAGAGTATATCTTAAGGAATCTGGATCACTTTATTTTATTCCTTTCATCTTTACCATCCACCCTCCAGATTCCCCAACCCTCTTCTAATGATAAACAACAACGATTAACTCTGTCAGAAACAATATCGAAAACTAATGCTATAACATTTCAGATAAAAAATAATTAGGCGTATTTTCCTCTTAGTTTTCGCCGTTCTACCTTAACATCGGAAGGCGCAATAATCATAAGATTATTTCCAATACCTGCAATATCTCCATTTATTTCCTTTGTTAATTTCTTGAGCTCACTTGTAATTCTTTTCAATATTACTTCTTCCTCAGCAATTGGTGAAAAATCAAGAATTAAAACATTCCCACCATATACATAGTCGGTAAAGTCCTTTAAGTCCTCGTATCTTTGAATCTCACCAACCCTAACATGCATCTTAGCGCCAAGTGTTTTACCGTCTGTTGATTCAACATATTTCTCAAGATCAACATATCCTTCAACGTCACTTGTGCTCTTATCGCCAAAAATCTTGTTAACTATTCCCATAATAATAACCATCTCCTGATTTTAACTCTTATTCTAAAATATTTTTGTCTTTATAAACTTTTGGCGCCAAAATTCCACAGATTATCGCCCACATAGTGAATGGTCTTTATTGCCTTACCTTTTTTCTCGTTTATCATCTGCTCACCAGACATAATAGCGATACCAACAGCTAAAGGTTTTCTATACTTTTCATCACATATCCATACTTGGTCATCCTCAGTTATATTTTTATCAGCATCAATTATACCCGGCGCCATAACATCTGCTCCGTTTGTAACAAACTTAACAGCACCCATGTCAACAACAACAAAATTTTCTTTTGGTGTATATCTGTTCAACCCGTGCAGTGTAAAAACGATCTTATGCTCATAAATCATAAAACATGGTTCACCGTCCCAAAAAATCATCTTTATACCCTCAAAATCCCCCGCCTCTACTGACGATTTCTTATTAAAAAAAACAGAATCAAAAGTGTTTTTCAATTCATTTTGGAACTTTTTTATATCTTTTGCTTTTAGGTAGTGTCTATTTTTTATTTTTTCAGACATGTTTTTAAGTTATTTACATACTTGTTTTTAATTTTTGGCTTTAATTTCTTTAAAAGCCCAAATCCTTATAAACAAGATATCTATTCCGTTTCCCCTAGGTAACAACCATGGATAAACCGCTTAAAATATTACATGCAAGTTTGAACAATCGAGTAATGGTAGAGCTCAGAGGAGGACGTGGATACCATGGAACACTTGATGGATACGATGTCCCCCATATGAACCTCGTTTTAAAAAATGCAGAGGAACTGGCACGAGGCGAATCAACTGCAAAACACAAAACGATTATTGTAAGAGGAGACAACATAATTTACGTATCACCATAATTGAGGTAATTGTATATGACCAAAGGAACTGCATCTAAAATGGGCGGTAAAAAAACCCACACCATCTGCAGACGATGTGGAAAACATGCATTCCATGTACAAAAAAGAATATGTGCTGCCTGTGGGTTTGGAAAGTCAAAGAAAATCAGACATTATAACTGGTCTAAAAATAAAGCTTAAAAAAGCAGTTTTTAAACTTCTTTTACAAGGTAAGTACAAAATATTTTGAGTAAAAACCATTTTGTCTTTCTAATCATCAAGGGGAGGGTACCCACCAATTTTCAAGCTAGGATCACCAAAAAGAACCCATGACTGAGGGACTTGTACATCAATCCATGAGTCATTAGTCAGTTGAGCATCCCAATCCACGGCATATGTATCTACATATCTACTTAAGGCAGCCGCCCAGATATCACCAATAATATCTAAATTGTTTTGACCATATTGCTTAAAGAACTCCACCTCTAGTTCACAAACCCCTCCTTCAAATGAAATCTTATCTTCTTTAGTAAATCCAAGTGCAGTACAACCAATAGTAGCAATAGATCCTCCTCCTATTTTTCTCGTCATCATCCAGCTCCAGCATTCACGGGCGTATTCTCCATGTTTCTTAGCAGTCTCATTAAATATTTTGAAAATTGATACATCAAACTGACTGTTATGACATCCACCAACTACGCATACCGGGAGCCTATCCTTATTACGAAGTAGAGGTATCTGATATATACTAAATCCCTTAGTTCGGTTCTTATCATTTGGAAAATGATTTGTCCAAGTCATCGCAGACCCATGACCTGCAAAATAAACAAATCCACATCCTTTGTTCAGAGCTTTTGTTATATCGCGCCAGTGTGTTAATGTTCCATCCGATGTATAATGTTTTATTGGGTTAAAGCCAGTCATATTTTCAAAAATCATATCCGCATAATATTCGCCCTCGTATCCTACCCATTTGGGATTTTTATATTCAGGATATGTATCGCCTGCGAATGCTACCATGTCTTTAAACCATGACTTATTGTACGCTGTTTTTTCATAATGTATTATTCTACTAACCGTAATTTTTACTTCAAGTCTATTTCTACAAGGTAATCTTCCAACAGCAATATCTGGATGGAGATCAATATATCTGTCTTCTGGCTGATCTCCATAAAGCCATTCGCCATAAACACCGTCTCCATCAGAATCCCAGCTTGAGAAATTACCTTCAGAATCGTAGATATCAGCATAGTACATATCACTAATATAATGTGGCTCAAAGTGGTTACCCATTTGGACATATCTCACTGGAAGATGCCAATGGTTAAATTGCCGAATTTTACCACCAACTAAAAGGACATATTGAATACCACTATCTTCAATTGCATCTTTGATGAAATATTTGATTTTTTCAGCTTTGTCGCGCCCATACCAAATATCATCATAAACATAATCTAATGTAACAAGCTTTGTTCTAACACCAAATTTGTTCTTGTGACAAACAAGTGGTTGAAGAGATCTCTTAAACTTTGAAGGAGCTAATATCAAGAGATCACAGATACTATTATCATTATTACTCTTAGCCTTTGACATAAAATAATTCACACTTTGAGAATTAATCACTGGAAAAATAGTTAAAGTTAGAAATAAAATGACTATAATAAAAACAAAAATTTTTTTATATATCTCATTTCCCATAATGATAATTATATTCATCGTTGTTTATAAATTTTTCCAAAAATAGTTAAAATTATTATACCAAAACCTCTATGACATCCATCCAATGGAACATAACTGTATATTTTATTGTTACAGAAAAACTCGTGAGCTTACTCATTACAAAACCAATAAAACAGAAAAAATTGAGCTGGTTATTTTTGATATGGATGGAGTACTAGCAGATATCATAAGTTCATGGAAATATATTCATGATTATTTTAAGACTTCAAATGAGAGATCTGTCAACGAATATCTAAAAGGTAAAATTGACGATATGGAATTCATAAAACGAGATGTTTTTCTATGGAAAGAAAACGGAAAACCAATTACTAAAGATAAACTCGTTGAAATTTTATCTGATGTACCGCTTATGAACGGGGCAAAAGAATGTTTAAAAAATCTTAAAGAAAAACAAATTAAAACTGCAATTATCAGCGCCGGTCTTGATATACTTGCAAATAGAGTTGCAAAAGAACTTGAAATTGATTTTGTTATTGCAAATGGCGTAAAAACTGATAAACACGGGCGTCTTAATGGAGTAGGTGTTCTAGGTGTAAGATTGATGTATAAAGACTGGGCTGTAAAAGCTCTTGCTGAGCAGCAAAATATCCCACTAGAAAAAATTGCTACTGTAGGTAATTCTTGTTTTGATATTCCCATGCTTGAGATGTCAGGATTAAGCATAGCTTTTAATCCAGGAGATGATTGTACCAGAAAAGCAGCTGATGTAATTGTTGAAGAAAAGGATTTAAGCAAAATATTGCCATTTATTGAACGATAACATCAAACATTACTTGTTTTATTCTGCCGGGTTCATAACTCTACCCATAAAGAGTATTGCACCTGTTTCTTTGTGTTGTATTAAGAATATAAACGGATGATCTGCAATGAACTCTTTTTGATCTGGTACATAAGAAGTTGCCATAACAATTGCAGTTGCAGCAGCTGCCTCAGTTCCTTCTTCATTTACTTCAACATATGATTGATGAAGTGCTTCACTAATAAACAAGTACTTTGTTCCATCCATTCCTGAAAAATTTGCAATTCCTGGGAGAAATGCATCTAAAATTCCCATTTCTTTAAGAAGATTATTTAATGAATATTTTTTTTCGAATTTAAACTTGGGAATTTCAACATCGATTTCTATTTCGTTTAAATCATTCATCCAGTCTGAAAGATTTTCAGCATTTATTGCAGATTCAGCAACTGAAATATTATTCTCTTTAGGAAGGATGATAATCATCGACAAATCATTACCGACATATGGTAATTCTAGAATGTGTAGATCATCAGTTTCTGTATAATTAGAAATTGAATTTTCACTGTCACTTTTCATCATATTTACTGTTACAGTTTCATCTAAGGTTAATTTAAAATCAGTTTCATAGGTATCATCTGGACTAAATGGATTGGCCCAAAATCCTTTGAAATAAATTGCGTTTGTTAAAACAAGTTTTGTAAGATCTGATAACATATCAGGTTGAATCATATCTTTTATCTTATCATGTGTTTGTTCTTCAATCCAGCTATTAATAATTTCTGAAGCTTCTACATTTTTTGAGAAATCAAGTTCATTTGCTTCTGCCATATAAAAATTTTCAAGTAAACTCAGATATTCCTGCAAGAATTCATAATCTTGATGGGCCCAAAAAGCATTTGCAGTATTAATTGTGTAACCATCTTGATTCTGGTTTAATAAATTATAAACTCTCCCAAAAGATCCAAGTGAAACAGAATCATTTTGTAAAATATTTAGAATATTTTGCATTTCTGTTGCAGTGTTTCCCTTTGCACCTTCATAAGCCATCGATAAAGCCACGAAAATACTATACGGTGAAAAGAAAATATTACCTTCTTCGCGCGATTCGATTTGTTGATAGAAGCTGAAAGAAAAATCATTTAATGAATCTACCAGTGAGCTAATACTTTCCGCTGTAGCATTTGAATCATCTGCAAGTCGAACTGGAGTAGTAGAAATCTTTACAGGATCTTGTTCCAAAAAATTTACAATAGAAAAAACGCCAGCAACAACTACTAAACAACCAATGGCTATTGTTAGTAAACCTATTTTTTTCATTATCATCCCTCAGCGTATCTAGTATATAGCTAGATATTATATAAAAGATGTGAAAACGTTTGGGAAAAACCAAACAATGTTTCTTTCTAATAGAGCTTTTTAAATAAGGGTAACAGAATACGGATGTTAACAAGTCACTTAGGAGCATAAAAAAAATGAAAGAAGAAAAGAAAGAAAGATGTGTTCTTACAGGTGTCATTGAAACAGAACTCGACATACTAAAAAGACACATATATGTTCTTAAAACGCTGCAAGATAAACAACCCATGGGAATAATAAAATTATCAGAAATTACAGATTATCCTCAGCATATGGTAAGATATTCGCTAAGGATACTTGAACAAGATGGATTAATAGAACCATCCCCCCAAGGCGCAGTAACTACCGGCAGGGTGTCAAAAACAATGGACTTACTTAAAAAGACATTGAGTAATATCAGTAAGACTGCTGAGGAGCTTAAAAAGACACTTGATTAAACACTGGTTTTATTTGTTTTCTGCATGCCGAGGTAACTCAGTTGGGAGAGTGCACGGCTGAAGACCGTGATGTCGTGGGTTCGAGCCCCACTCTCGGCATAAATAAATAGGATAGAGTACCCTTTTAACAAAACAATTTAGGAACATGTTTTATAAAAAGTAATGGAGTAACAAAAAAAATAGTAGGTTAAAAAAGTATAATATATGTGTACATGCACATATATCTGCATAAAAAATATAAATATATCTAGAATGATTTTTAAATGGGATGTACTATGAAAAAAGAAAGGTTTGTTGCACGGGTGCTCAGTTCTCTTAGGGATAAAAAAATAAGGTTTACACCACGCTCAATCTCTAATCAAAAGCCCTTTTCCAGTGAAAAAATAGAGGTGAAAGAAGAGGATTTTGTCGATCTTCATACAGAAATTGCACAAAAAGTAGATGCCTTAATTGTAGCAAATGAAAGAGAACAATTAACTGAAGAACTGGAATTTCCCCCTGCAGACAAAGTTGATTTAAATCCTGAGAGATTAGAATCTAGTGTTCATTACAACATTTAACAATAGTAAATAGTAATGACTAATCTACTAAGTATAAATGGCTAATAAAAAATAGCGCCAAAATTTTATATACTCAAATTTGTTCAGGAAAAAAAGGGATGTAAGTATCGACAAAACAAAGGTGAATTAGAAAAATATTAAGTTGGAAGGGATGTAATCTGTATCTTAAAGAAGTTAGAATGGAGAATTTCAAATCTTTTGGAAAAAAACTTACAGTACCATTTTTTCCAGGTTTTACTGCAATAACTGGTCCAAACGGCTCTGGTAAAAGTAATATTGCCGATGCTATTCTTTTTGTATTAGGTCCTAAAAGTTCAAAGGTTATGCGTGCGGGAAGATTATCAGATCTAATATTCAATGGAGGTAAAAAACATAAGAACCCTGCAAAGTACTGCAAGGTATCACTTGTTTTTGACAATAAGAAAAGAAGAATGCCTGTTGACTCTAATGAAGTGGTTCTCACAAGGATGATAAAACGAGCGCCATTAAAGAACGATCCCAATAATTATTACAGCAAGTTCTATATTAATGATCGCGCTGCTTCATATTCTGATTTTGAAAATGTTCTTTTACATGCTAGGATGTCTGGAGGTGGATATAATATAGTGAAACAAGGAGATGTCACAAGTCTTATAGAGATGGGATCTGTTGATCGAAGAAGACTAATTGATGATATTGCAGGGATAAGTAACTTTGATGATGATATTAAAAAAGCAGAGAAAGAAGAAGATGGGGTAGACAATAATCTTGAACGTGTTAGAATTATTTTATCTGAGATATCTAGTCAAATAAGACAGCTTAAGAATGATAGAGACGAAGCATTTCGTTACAAAGAGTTAAAGGACCAATTGTATGAAACAAAAGCAAAAATTGCTCTTAAGAAAAAACAAGATGTTGAAGTTCAGATGACAGAGATAGATCAGCAAATAGAATCTTATGAGTCTGAAAAAGGTAAACTAGATGAAAAGAGTAGAGAGTTAAAAGAACAATATGCTAAAATACAAAAAGAACTTGAAGAAATAGAAGAAAAGATTGGAGAGGTTGGTGGTGACGAAGTTAAAGAGGTTAAAACTAAGATAGACTCTTTGCGGAGCGAAGAAATAAAAGTTGAGGAAAGAATTAATTATTCAAATGATGAAATTCTTGAGATTCAAAATGAACAAGTTGAACTTAAATCAAATCTTGAATCCATTATAAAAGAGCTTGAAGAATATTCATCTCAGAAAGATGATCTTGAAAAACAGATTAATGAAAAACAACCCGAGTTAGAAAGAAAAGAAAAGGAGCTTTTTAGTTTAAAAGGAGATATTGCTCAATCTGATGATAAATCCATGGATCTAACCCATGAGCTTACAAAGATGCATGAGGAATATAATGAGAAAAATAGTGAGATCCATGAGTTTAAACTTAAACGTAATAGATTTACTGATAAAATTGAAGCTCTTGAGTTACAGATTGCAGAGATCCAGGAGACAAAATCAACATATGAATTTGAATTAAAGGATATAGACTGGCAAGCAGATGAATTTAAAAAGGAGCATAAGGAGAAAAGTAAAAAAACAGGAGATTTAGAGAAAAAACTTTTTGAGAAAAAGAAAAGGGAATCTGAACTTACTGAACAGCTTGCAGATTTGGAAAATGCTATTATACGGCTCCAACGTGAACAATCAAAACTACAGGCTGAATTAGATGCATTGCAATCTGTAGAGGGCAAGTATAACTCTGCTGTGCATGAGATTTTAAAAACACGGAATGATGGATCTCTAAAAGGAATTCATGGGACTATTGCGGAATTAGCTCAGGTTGATAAAAAGTTTGAAACAGCTGTGGAAATTGCTGCGGGCTTTCGTATGCAATCTATTGTAGTTGAAGATGATGATGTTGCTTCAAAAGCAATTAAATTTTTACAGAATAAAAAACTTGGCAGAGCTACGTTTCTCCCATTAAATAAGATGGTTTCAGGTAAGCCTCGTGGTAAGGCACTTATGACAGTTAAGGATCCAAAAGCCCATGGATTTGCAATTGATTTGGTTAAATTTAAAGAAGAATTTCGAGGAGCTTTTTGGTATGTATTTGGAGACACCGTTGTTGTTGATAGCCTTGACGATGCTCGCCGTTTAATGGGTGGTGTCCGTCTTGTTGATCTAAAAGGAAGTTTGATTGAGGCAAGTGGAGCGATGGTTGGCGGAAGCAAACCTAAAACTCATCTCTCGTTCAGCAGTGCTGATCGGAGTAAATTAGAAGAAGTGACAAAACAACTGCAAAATGCCATTAACAGTCAGGATTCTATTTCTGCTGAACTGGCTGATTTAAAAAAAGAAATAGCAGAAATCGAGGGTGGTCTTGGAGGGCTCAGAACAGAGGGTGACAAAGAGATTCAGGTTAAAGATTTGGATGTCAGAAGGAAAGAATTCATAGGTAAACTTGAGGTTCTTAACAAAGATTTAGAGGTAAAAATCAAGGAAAAAGAAGAGTTAGAGGAAAAGAAAAACGAGGTTATATCCAAAATTGAGGAATATAAGAAAAGGCTTGAAGAATTGGATTCTATAAAAGAAGAAAAAGGAAAGCTTCTTTTGAAGGGTACCAAAAAGGAGTTAGCTCAGAAAGCAAGATCCTTTGAAGAAAATGTATCTAAGCTTCAACAGTCTTTATTAAGTTGCTCATCCGAAAAGGATGCATTGGAAAAGAAGATTGAGATTCTAAAAGAAAGGGAAAATGAGATATCTAATAAGATAGAAAATAAGAATAAAGAAGTTGAAAAGCATAAGATATCCATTGAGGAGTTAAAGAACTCACGTTCCTCGTATCGTGATGAGCTAAAAGCGCTTATGTCAGTTGAAGAAAAGATGACTGGTAAAATAAAGGATTTATCTGTTGAGCGCGATGGAATCTACAAGAAGACTGTTACTACTGAAAACGAACTTGATAAGATTAATACTCGTGTTGAGTCTTATTTTGATTTGATCTCGCGAGCTAAATATAGATTGCCTACTCTTGAAGATGCTGTAAAAGAACTTGAGCAAGAACTTAAATTGTACAATGTCGAGATTCACGAAGCCAAATTACCAAATGTTGAATCACTGAAAGATTCTGTGAAGTTTATAGAAGAATCCATGAGGGAGCTTGAGCCAGTAAATATGCGAGCTCTTGAGGAATATGAGCATCAGTCAGAGCGTAAAAGGAAACTTGATGATGACATCAAACACTTAAAGGATCAGAAGAAAAATCTTATCAAACTAGTAAGTGAAGTAACAGAGAAAAAAACAGAGAGATTCTATGGGGCTTTTAATGCAATAAACAAAAACTTTATAGATATATATGCACAACTTTCAGAAGGGGGTGAAGCTGAGTTTCAACTTGAAGACCCTGAAAGTCTCTTTGAAAGTGGTCTAACAATAAAGGCGCGACCTCGAGGTAAAAAAGTGCTTTTACTGTCTGCACTCTCAGGTGGCGAAAAAAGTATTGCTTCGCTTGCTTTTATCTTTGCAATTCAAAATTATGATCCCAGACCGTTTTATGTCCTAGATGAGGTAGACATGTATCTTGACGGTGTAAACGCAGAAATAGTAAGTCGCATGGTGAAGCGAAATGCACAGGATTCACAGTTCATCATGATTACACTTCGTAAAGTCGCACTTAAGGAGGCTAATCATGTGTATGGTGTCACTATGAGAGATACTGGTATTTCCGAAATGATAGGAAACATTGATCTATCTACAGTTGGGCCAAAGGGAGAAATAAACAGTGAAGGAGGAAAGATGATTGGAGCAGCCTGAGATTGATAGTGATGTAATAAACCATTTACTTTTTCATAAGTCACTCATTGATGAAAAAGATGATGCGACAAGGATTAATCATTATGTCAGTATGCTTCAAAAAGCTGATGACGGGGAACATATCTCAATTGAAGATCCATTTGATAGATCAATTGCAATTGCATTTGAACTAGTTATACAGCAGCATCTTAACCCATGGGATATTAATCTTGTAAAATTTTCAACGATGTATTTGAAACGGGCAAAAGATGAAAAAATTGATCTGATGACTGCTGGTCGTATAATCTATATGGCATGGAGAGTATTGAAACTTCAAAGTGACAATCTTGTGGTAACTATGGAAACCCACGAAGAACAATATGAGCCATTTGGCTGGGGAGATATACCAACAGAGATGTGGCTTAGTAAAGATGATGCTTACTCTTATACAAATCTAGTGATGAACATGCCAGAGCCACCTTTGGATGAGCCAATTCGAAGAACAGCTAAAAGAAAAGTCACACTCATTGAACTACTGGATGCTTTTGATCAAGCTAGAAAAGAATCTGAAGAACACCAACTCATTGAACAACAAAGAAGGGAGGAGCGAGAGAAACTAGCAAAGAAAGCAAGGAAACGTATGAAAGGAACCGCTGTTGAGGATCATTTAGACGAAGATGTAGAGGTTGTATGGCAAAGAATTAATAAATTCCCAAAAAAAACTATAAACTTTATGGATTTATGTGAAAAAAAAGGTCGCGAGGAATTAATAAAAATACTAATGTCAGTTTTATTTCTTGCATATGACAATAAAGTACTAGTTTATCAAAAACAATTTCCATATGGAAAGATATATATTAAAAATATTGTAAATTAAATAAAATGTATAAAAAATATATATTTTAAGAAACGCTAAGCATCTTTATTCAAAGTTGAACCAAAATCACTATTTTATAAGATATAAAAATACTTTTTGAAGTAAAGGGAATTGTTCTAATAACTGAAGGATAAATGGATTTGATATTTCTTTGATTCTTGGTGCTTCATAATATGTTATAAAACAAAAATCAATGTAACTCTCGTTATCATACCAAATCAATTTATACCAATTGCTACCTGAGGATCTCCATGCATCTCCTCTGTCGTAAAAATCTTTCCAACTAGTTCTCCAAGCATATTTGTCGAAACTAGTAATTTGATCAGAGCTGCATACAATGTAATATGTATTATCAGGTATAACAGTAATATCATTTAAATTAAAAACTATCCAACCCCCACAACGCCAAAAAATTTGATCTGTTCTAATTGACCTAGCAGCCAAATCCTTACCATTCAAGTCATCTCTAATTGAAACAGTGATTTTTTGGTCATCTGGAGGAGAACCTATTTTGTAAATCCATAATGCAACAGCATCAATTTTATCTTTAGATGGTTTAAATGATTGAGCACGAAAGGTCTGCGGAATTAGATTATATCCACCATTAAAACGTCCAATGAGTTGTTTTTGGTCTGCCCCTTTCAATAATCCAAAAAATGGAGTTGGAAATTTCTCATCATTTCTATCATCACCAACTAGTATCAAATCTTGGCTATCTATTTTTATACCAACAACAGGAATTGCAGTAGCAATCAACAGCAAACAAACAAAAATTCCAATTATTTTTTTCATATTTTATCCTCCCTCTACACATTCTAATCAGATTATTAGTATTTAAAATATAACCTTAAAATCCAATAAATTTTTAAAATTTAAAAAAATTGTATAACAATAATTTTATTAACTAAAAAAAGATTTTATAATAAAAACAACTTTATGATGGGTTGCTTTAAAATAAATATCTTACAAAAATTGTGGTATATATTAAATATTGGATATAGTTAGTTAAAAGGGATGGTCCCTATGAGTATAAACGAGAAGCGTTTAGTTGAATCCGTTCTTTTTTCTGCAAGTAAACCAGTAAGTATCAATGAAATAAAAGAAGCAACTGGCCTTACGCCTAGCAAAATTAAAAAAACTATAGCTGAACTAATTGAAGACTACAACGTTAAGCGTAAAAATGAAATTTCTATGGAAGTAATAAAAGCGGGTGACAAATTTGCGATGCAAGTAAAGAAAAAATATATTGATCAATCTGTAATGATATCCAAACCTGAGATTGAAGGTAACCTGTTAAAAACCCTAACACTTATTGCATTCCATCAACCTATTAAACAATCTAACCTAAGAAGAATGATTGGTACAAAAGCATATGAACAGGTAGATGAACTTGCATCAAGGAAACTAATATACACAAAAAAACATGGTACAACTGAAATGCTTACCACTACAAAACTTTTTCCAGAATACTTTGGAATCAATTCAACAAAACCCGAAGAAATTAGAGATTTCCTTATAAAAAAAATTGCAGGAAAAACAGACGATATAGAGCAGATTTAAATCAGAATTTCGCTACTTTGTTTTTTTGGTAATAAATGTAAAGATACTCGGTAACAGTTGTACAACAACTCCTTTTAAGGATAACTTCCAAAGTATGTAATATAATTGTTGTGTCGGGGAAGGAAAAAACAATTTTTTCATCCTTTCACCTCCTCTCCTTACCACCTCAAAACTTCCTCGCTCAACGATTTTTTTCTCTCTTATATATAATTTTTTTAGATTTTGAAATGATACTAATGGTTAATAGTGCGTTGATGAATTTCATTGGAAAATCTTACTAGTTTTATTGGTAAGATATTTCTTGATGAATATTTTCAAAATGACATTTTTACAGGAAACATTTAAATATGAGTATGCATAAAGTATATCATAGAGGCAGGTGTAGGAAATATGAAAAAAAATAACTACCGAGCATTTGTGGTTTTTGTAATAGTTTTAATATTACCACTTTGTGGAGCTGGAGTAGCAATTTCCCAGACAGAAAATAATCCTCCAAGTAATCCTGAAGTTTGGGGCCCCTCTGGGACATTAAAACCAAATACAGAATATACTTTTTCCTGTCGTTCTATTGACCCTGATGGAGATGATGTTTATTATATGTGGGATTGGGAAGGTGGCGGACCCTATAGTGATTGGCTTGGCCCATATCCATCTGGAGTAGAACAAAGTACAACACATACTTGGCCAAATTGGGGAGAATTTGATGTTCGTTGTAAAGCAAAAGATATTCATGGTGCCGAGAGTGACTGGACATTATTTCCTATTACAGTAACAAAACAAGATATATACGCTCAACAACAAAGTGCCCAGCCATCACAAAGCACTACTCAAGAACCACTAGAAAGTTAAAGTCAGAGTATCTCACAGTCCACAAACAGTAGCAACTACAACATCTACAACAACAGAACAAAGTATAATCAAAGGTTGATATAATACAAACTAAACAGTTCATCTTTTTTTTAATTTTTTTCTTTTTCAAATAATTTTTTTATTACAGTGAAAAATTATTTCAACAATAGACTTAAAGAAGCAAATATGTATTACTCATAATTGGATGCATAAAACCAAGGACCAACTTTACGAAACTATCAAAGATCTAAAAACAAAAAACGAATTTAAAGAAGAAATAAAAAAAAGAGAAAAGGAATATGACAACCTTTTAGACGAAGATACAATTGCATTGATGATCGTAGATGAACTAGGTAGAAACAAACAAAACAAATTTAAAATCAATCAACTAGAACCTGGATTAGAATGCACTGTTTTTGGAGAGATAACCAAAATAAACAAAATGAGAAATTTCAACCGTAAAAACGGATCTACTGGACGAGTAATAAACCTAGAAATAACAGATGAAGAAGGGACCTGTGGACTCGCGTTATGGGACAAGGATGTTGAATTAGTAAAAAATAAAAAAATACAAAAAGGAACAAGTGTAAAAATTATAAATGGCTACATAAAAGATGGTTTTAACGGTTTGGAAATAAATGTAGGCCGATGGGGACTTATAGAAATCCAATCAGAAAATATGCTAGATTTGAAAAAAGAAGAGCCGTCTGAAAATAAAAAAATTAAAGGAAAAGTAATCCAAATTGAGCCAACACGCGCCTTTTTCAAAGATAACGGAGAATTTGGATTTGTAACTAACATCAAAGTAGAAACCAAAGACGATGTAAAAAAAATCACCATTTGGGATAAAAAAGTAAAAGAAATTCAGAAGCTAAACCAAGGAGATCCTATAGAATTAGAAAACATTGACATTAGAAAAAAAAATGGTAAAGAAGAGTTACATATAAACAGCAAAGGAGCCATTAAAAAACTTTAGCATCCGCCTTGTACATATTTTGTATTTTTTTCAAGAGCACATTGAGCGTTCTGTAGCTCTCTACCTAAATACATATAATGTGCGGGTAACAGATCAGGAACATGTTTAACAATAGTATCGCAAAGAGCATCCGCCTTGCTTCCAGATAAAACCTTTTCAAGAATGCCTGAAACAATTCTTTTGTTTTTGTAAACATTTGAATAATACTCTACCCGAATCTCACTTTGTTTTTTGTCAACTTCTATAACAAAAAAACCTTTAGGATCTAAAATCACATCTTTTTGCGGTATCTTTTTAGCCTTAATCAGTGGAACTTCCTTATCAACCATAAACCTTTTCACCTGCTTTTACAAGATTTTTTAACTTTTCAAAGGCAACATTCCTTGGAAGCATTCTTTGCCCACAATCTGGTGCTAATTGACTAATCATATCATCAAAAACATCTATTCCCTTATTTATATGATCTATGATTTCACTAACAGATTCAACTCTTGAATTATCTGACCTTACAGAACCTAAACAGATGTTTTTTGTAATTTTATATTGTTTAAATGCATCTAATAAGTTCGGTGAGCCCTTAAATTCATGTGAAAGAATATCCACAGGCATATCTAATACCTCTGGTACAATCTTTGATACATCACCACAGATATGAAGGCGCTTAGGGCAAGAAAAATCCTTTGTAATGATTTTGATTAATTCTTTACCATATTCAGGTATACCCATAGAAAAAAATGGTTCATCAATACTAATCATATCCACGTGTTTTTGCAATATCTGAGCTTCTTGTTTAAGTGCATAGGCGAAATCAAAAGCTAGTTCTTTTTCATCTTTATAAAAGAGATCAACAGATGAATTTGTAAGAGTATAAGGGCCTGTTATCAATCCTATTAATTGTCTATCTTCAGGGATTAAACTTCTCACATATTTTTGATCTTTAATCGTAATTGGGCCATTGTATTCCACTTTATCTACTATTTCTGTTCGGTCCCTAATCCTACAGCCTTTAAGTTTCCTTGTAAAAATATTTACAAATGGATCACGTGTTTGACCATCGGAAATCATTTCAACACCTGATCCAACCATGTCATTTACTGCAGATTTGATGTATTTATCCCATGAAATCTCTGCTTGATTGAAATACCCGCCCATAAGTTCCATGTTTTCAATGTTTACAGGATAAGATCCAATAACTGTGGTTTTTACCTTCTTCATCAGAACAGTTTCCTCCTAGGGTGCGAATCATCTGGAACAATTCCAAAGTAATTCTCAGTGTACTCAGAGATAAGAATATCCTGCCATGCGATAATTGGAAAAACCATATCCGCATTGGCAATAGGGCCAATAATTGCGAAATCCCCACCAAACAGTTGTATATTAATATTCGAAGACGCATCAACCGGTTTCCGTGCTGAATTAAAATCATCCAACCATTTCGATTTTTCCACAACATTATGTATAGCACAACCAGTAGGAAGACCAAATTCTTCTTTTATAACAGGAATTGCAGCAATTGATGCACCGCTGTTATCACCAGGGGCCATAGCAGCAGTGTCAACTAGAATTTTTTTAATTCCAAGCTTCTTAGCGATATCAAGCAATCCAATATCTGTCAGATTTGCACCATTCTGTAAAACTTCAATTTTGCCGTCTGGTGATTTATCTTTAGGATTAAAAGCAACAATAACAGCCATATTTGGAGTGTGATTTTTTAATGCATTACGTTCTTCATCTGTTATCCCAACATGAATAGAATTATAAATAGTCCTAGAAAGAAGATTTTTTTGATCAAGGTACTCCAGGGTTTTTACCTTCAAAGAAGGTTCAATTATATCTATTGAAAATGGATGGTTATTTGGAACTGTTTTTTCAATAAAAACAAGGATATCTTCGATGTATTCCTCCTTCCGGATGAAAAAATCAGGTATTGCAGGATTGCCGGTTTTTTTACTAATATCCAGCATCTTTTGAAGCTGTTTTCTTCCACTCTCAAAATCAGGTTCTCCCTTAAAGAATAAACCACCAAATAGAACAGTGGGATGTAACCCAGGTTGTCCACCAATTTTTATTCCTGAAATGTCTAATATTTCTTGTTCTTTAGTAAAAGAAAACATCTATTCGCCTCTTTTTTTAATCTTCCCCATATAATTCATTACTATTTTTGAATGTAATGCTCTTTTATCATCTAATAGAGTTGTAGCCGTAGGGGTAATTCGTATTGCAATATATGGTTCTCCAAATGAGGGAGGAGATTTAGCATTGCAATCATCTATTATTTTGTCAATATCTTCTCTTTTTTTGACATCTATCAAGTTAGCAATTTCTATTTGTTTTTGAAATCGGTCTATTGCTTCATTATTTAGATTTTCAATAAAGGGTATTGCCCCAGGTGCATCAATGATTCTGTGTTGCTCATCAATTCCGTTTTTATGTAGAGCTACAAGTGATGATCCTGAACGATGACCTCGTATATCATCCCCACATACAATAAGATATCGAATATTGGGATTTGATATGACATTTGCAACAATTTTTTCTATACCAATATTTTCAGTTTTAAGCGGCCCATATATAGCTACTTTATCAGGGGGAGTATAGTCTACATTAAGAATTACAACTGCTACACAACCTTTAGCCGAGCATGTAGTAAATTCGCCACCCCATGGGTAATATTCGTCCTTCATTTCTTATGCTCCTCGAATCTTACGAAACCTGTAACTTAATGTTTTAATGATAATAAGTAAGAGGATAAGTTATTAAAAATTTTTACAATAAAACAAATAGAAATTAAGTATATCAATAGGGCTCTGTCTCAAAATTCAACTGTGCTATCTGTTGTTGTCATTTTATTGCATACTATCCAATATAAGTAAATCGAATACTTTTGAGACAAAACCTATCAATAGTTTTAATACCCTCTACCACACTTTTATAAATAGTTATTAAATACCTTATTCTTGGAGTTTTACATGGAAAAAGATACTAGCACAAATGATGAAATCGATAAGCTACCAGGTATTGGACCGGCTACTGCAGAAAAACTTAGAGACGCAGGATATATTGATCCAATGGATCTAGCTGTCGAATCTCCTCATGAATTGGTAAATGTAGCAGACCTTGGTTTAGCAACAGCTTCTAAGATAATTCAAGAAGCACGAAAAGCAGTAAAAAAAGATAATTTTAAAACTGGAAAAGAGCTCCTAGAGAAACGCTCAGAAGTGGGTCGCCTTACAACAGGGTCTAAAATCCTTGATGAGTTACTTGGAGGAGGCTTTGAAACACAGGCTATAATTGAACTTTTTGGAGAATTTGGTTCAGCTAAAACTCAGATAGCTCATCAATTATGTGTAACGGTTCAATTACCTAAGGACCAAGGTGGATTAAAAGGACATGCGTTTTTTATAGATACTGAAAACACCTTTAGACCAGAACGTATTGTTCAGATGGCTGAGGCCCTCGAGCTTAAGCCAGATAAAGTTCTTGAAAAAATTCATGTCGCACGAGCATATAATTCGAGTCATCAAATGCTTCTCGTTGACAAGGTCAAGGAGCTTTCAAGAGAGAATGCTGCTCGTTTACTTGTCGTTGATTCACTTACTGCACATTTCCGTGCTGAGTATGTTGGAAGAGGAGCTTTAGCAGATAGGCAGCAAAAACTGAACAGACATATGCATGATCTTCTAAAATGGGGTGATCTTAACAATGGTGTGGTTTGTGTGACAAATCAAGTATCTGCTAAACCAGATGCCTTTTTTGGAGATCCAACAAGACCAATTGGAGGTCATATAGTTGGGCATACTGCTACTTTTAGGATATATTTACGTAAAAGCAAGGGCCCGAAACGAATTGCTAGACTGATCGATTCACCTCATCTCCCAGAGGGTGAAGCCGTTTTTTCAGTAAATGAAGAAGGGATTAGGGATTAAACAGGAGAAAAATAAAGAAAAACTTAAATGTAGGAATAAGCATTTCTTCTTGGAGGTAAATTTTATGGCCTTTACACATGAAGGATGGACATTATATTGTCTAGATGTAAAACTTAAAGGTGGGCGAATGCAGACAATTTATTTCTTTAGCAAGCGGACACCTAAGAGTGGCAAACCTTGTGACAAGCCTGATAATATGGTAGTTGGCGTTAACAAGAGAACGGGTTTACCATATCTAAAAAAGAAATAGACAGTTTGTTTCAAGCTGGCCTTTTTGGGTCAGCTCAACTTCTTTTTTTTAAAAAAAATTTAATCTATTGTGTTTAAATATACGGTCTTCTTTTAGGATTCGATAAGTTAATGATATCGAAAATCGGTTTTATTGTTAATCCTGTTGCGGGCATGGGTGGAAAGGTAGGACTCAAAGGCACAGATGGCGTTTTAAAACAAGCAATACAACTTGGGGCAAGGCCTATAGCATCTGATAAAGCAGTGGAAACAATCAAAGGTTTTATATCAAATTATTCAACAAAAGACAAGATGCAGTGGTTTACCTGTTCAGGAAAAATGGGTGGCAACGAGCTTAAAAAAGCAGGAATAAATAAAATGGAGATCGTTTACACTCCAACTAGTAAAGATACTTCGTATCTTGATACAAAAAATGCCTGTAAGAAATTACTAGAAAAACATGTTGATTTGATTCTTTTTTGCGGTGGAGATGGAACAGCTAGGGATATTTTTGAGATTGTTTCAACAAAATTACCAATTCTAGGTATACCATCTGGAGTAAAGATGCATTCAGGAATATTTGGTATAAACACTAGTGCATCAGCAAAAATGCTTTATGAATTTGTAAACAACCGTCTGACCATCGGCGATGTTGAAATTATGGACCTTGATGAGGAGCAATACCGTAAGGGAAATTGGAACATAAAACTGTTCGGTATAGCAAAAGGAATCGTAGAGCCAACATATGTACAGGTTGGAAAAACAACCTATGAATCTGTTTCTGATGATGAAATCAAGGATGAACTCACTGAACATATTTTGGATGAAATTGAACAAAATTGTGATTTTTTGTTTTTATTCGGTTCTGGTGGAACTATAGATTATGTTGCAAGAAAATTGGGTATTCAAAATACCTTGCTTGGTATAGACGCAGTTTACAATAAAAAAGTGGTAGGAAGTGATCTAAACGAAGAAAATATCCTTAGGCTTTTAGAAAAATATCCTAAGACTAAGGTTATTCTTAGTCCAATTGGGGCACAAGGATTTATTTTGGGTAGAGGAAATCTTCAACTAAGCCCTATCGTTATCAGAAAGATAGGACTAGATAATATAATTGTTATATCAACTCCGTCTAAACTTGCATCTACCCCTGTTATTCGAGTGGATACTAGTGATATAAAGCTTGATAATGAATTTGCGGAAAAAGAATTTATGATGATTGTCATTGGATATCGTCTAAGCAGGGTTGTTAAGATACAAACCAATAACTTTTAATATATCATTTTGTTTTTCTAAAAGCCACCAGGAGTTAGATGTTAATATGGGGGAAGGATTAATTATGAAACGGAATTCAAATGCATTTTTAAAAGAAGAATATGATGAACTTGTTAAGAAAAACTTTAACTGGAAACTTCGCATCCTTGAAACTGGATCAACTCCACATTCTGTAGTTGATGGTAAAGAAGTCATAATGCTTTGTTCAAACAATTATTTGAACCTCAGCAACCATCCCCGCTTGATACAAAGTGCGATTAATGCCGCGAAAAAATTTGGAGCAGGATCTGGTTCTGTACGAGCAATTGCAGGGACTATGAAACTTCATATGGAGGTTGAAGAAAAGCTTGCAAAATTCAAAGGAATTGAATCCTCCCTAATATATCAAACTGGCTTCGCTGCAAATGCAGGACTTATTCCTCAACTTGTTGGCAAAGAAGACGTAATCATATCAGATGAACTAAATCATGGTAGTATCATAGATGGTGTTAGACTCACAAAAGCAGATCGTGCAGTCTACAAACATCGCGATATGGGTGAGCTGGAGAACATATTGAAAGATGCCGATAAGAAATACAATAGAATACTTGTCATAACTGACGGTGTTTTTAGTATGGATGGAGATATTGCTCCAATGGATAAAATCGTAGAAATCTCAAGAGAATATGGTGCAATGACATATGTAGACGATGCCCATGGGGAAGGAGTTATAGGCCCAGATGGACGAGGAATCGGAGCTCACTTTGGAATCGAAGGAAAAATCGATGTTGAAATGGGGACATTTAGTAAAGCATACGGGGTCGTTGGAGGCTTAATCGCCGGTAGTCAAGACCTTGTAAATTTCGCTTACAATAAATCTCGAACATGGCTTCTATCAGGTTCCCATCCACCGTCTGTAGCCGGAGCACAACTTGCAGCAATTGATGTTCTTGAAACAGAACCAGAACACGTAAAGAAGCTATGGGATAATACAAAATATTTCAAAAAAGAACTCAACTCAATGGGATTTGATACAGGTGAAAGTGAAACACCAATAACACCAGTAATCGTTGGAGAATCAAGTAAAGCAAAAGAACTCAGTAACAGACTATATGATGAAGGTATATTTGCCCTTCCAATAGTGTTCCCAATGGTTGCAAAAGACAAAGCACGTATTCGAACCATGATGAATGCAGGACTAACAAAAGAAGACCTTGACTTCACACTTGAAAGATTTGAAAAACTTGGAAAGAAACTAGGTATCATCTAAGCTTCTTTCTCACTAGAATTCTCTAAACAAAATGAATGAAAAAACCATGCTCAAACACATTGCATTACAATATACTGATAGAAAACAAGCAGAAATTTTTTTTACAAAAATACTAGAGCTCCCACTGAAAAAAACATTTACAGTTTCTAAACAACTATCAAATGCAATATTTGGAATAAATGAAGAGGCAATAGTAGATGTTTATGCCAATGATAATTCTTACTTTGAAATATTCATCACAAAAACACATAGAAAATATGGCTATGCACATGTAGGTGTTGAAATCAATAACAAAGACGAATTCATAAAACGATGTAAAAAATATGATATAGAACCAATATATGCAAAAAAAGGTGAAAAAACACTACTCTTCATAAAGGACTACGCTGAAAACCTATTTGAAATAAAAGAAAGGCAACCTACAAAGTAAAAAATATGAATAGTTTCAATGTCTACCCCATTTACCCTTTTTCTTTTGACTTAAAACCTTATCGACAATTGTTTGCTCATCTGCTTCAACCATAGAGTTACCATCATTATTATCAGTATGCTTTTTTAAAGCTGCTTCAATTGCATCAGAATCAGCTTCAACAATAATTCTATCAGCTTCTTCTTTTTTCTCGGTTTCTAATTCATTAGACGTAGGCTCTTCAGTAGTCTGCTTATCAACTTTAGTAGAAGCATCTTCGATTTTTTTATCGGCAATATTATCTAAATCTTCAGTTTTAATGTCTCCATCTGTTACTTCAAAGATTGCTGATTCGTCTGGTTTTTCCAATGGTAGCATATCAATAGGTTTTTTCTCATCATCCTTTGGTTGAATCTCAGTTGTTAGTTTTTTTTCTTCTGGCTTTGGAATAGTTTTGTTAGGAGGGCTATAATCTGCATCTATTGGCATAAGTTCAAATGCTTCGTCTATCAAATCTTTCTCTCTTTCCGTCGGCATCCAGAAATAGCTATTTTTATCTTTAGAAACATTGGGTGCTTTTTCATCAAAATGAGCCATTATCAATAGTTTACCAGAAGTCTTATCCCTACAAACTTCAAGTTTTATGTTAATCATATCATCCATAGTCATATTATCCTATCTCTCCTATCCAAAAGATGAATATATTATTAGAACTTATACTTTTCTCAAAAAATAAAAAAGGGAAAAAAAATCAAAATAGAAATTATTCCTCATATGTTTGATTTTGATAATATTACACAAACACCAGTAGTATAGAGGCCAGGAGCTCCATTATTAATACTAAGGCTTTTTATTTCCGCCTCTGGAGCCGCGAAGACAGGTTGCATATTTGTTTTTTCCTAAGATGGGATTGACCAGAGGGTCATAGGTATTTTCTGCCTATGTGTATATTTAAGGGTTTTTGGGAAAAATGACAAAATGGAAAAAAGACACTCAATAAACAACTATACCATCCAAATGCTGACATTTCGTAATTATTTTGTCGCGTAAATTAGTATTACATTCAATAGAAATTATCACATGATAATCATATGAAATATCTAATACATGGGCTTTTTCATAAATCCATGATATAAACGACTGAGTATTCTTGTTAACCTTCAATTTTAACTTAAACCTTACTAACTGAGGTAGCGATTCATGGACTAAATCCAATAACTTATCGATACCTTCTTGATTTTTAACAGAGATAGACGAAATTTTTCTATTTCTTGCCAAACCCTGTTTTTGTATATATTCAATTCTAGCTTTAAGTCCTTGTTTAGAAATAAGATCAATTTTATTTAATATAATAATAACTGGAGAAGTTACACCTATTTCAACTAATTCATCCAAGGAAACTTTTAGTTTATTTGCAACAACTTCTTTTTCCTCGCTGATATCAACAACCAAAAGAACAACATCAGCAACTTCTATCTCCTCAAGAGTAGAATGAAAAGCATCGATGATGTATGCAGGTAGATTCTGTATGAATCCAACGGTGTCTGTCAACAAAATTGGAAAGATCTTTTTGTTGATCTTACGAGTTGTTGTAGAAAGCGTAGAAAACAATCTGCCATCAACCTCTACTTTTTCACCAGAGAGCAGATTTAATAAACTACTTTTACCAGCATTAGTATATCCCGCTAAAGAAACCAGATAAAAACCTCCTTTATGCCTGTATCGTCTACGCAACTCTCTTTCATCACGTATGCTCCTTAAGTTCTCCTTGGTTTTTTTCATCTGTCTTTTAATCATTTCATAATAATCATCAACCTGATATTCTCCACCGGCCATAAGACCAGGATGTTCGCCTGACCTTGCACGATGGATAAGCTCACGAACAAACGGCCGTTCATACTGAAGCCGAGCCAGTTTAACCTGAAGTTTCGCTTCTTTTCTATCTGCTCGTTCTTCAAAAATTTTGAGAATAAGTCTTGCCCGGTCAAATACGTTTACATGTAACTTTTTTTCAAGGATAAACCATTGAGAGGGTTTAAGCTCCCCATCTACAATGACTAAATCAATTATTTTTTCAGAAGTTTCAATAAATTCTTTTATTTCGTCAACCTTACCACGCCCAATAAAACTTTTAACATCTGGATTTTCTCTGCGTTGAAAAAAAGTCTTAACAACTCTATAATTTAGAGATTCAGCTAACTCAATTATCTCAGAAACATCATCATTTAATGAAATAATTATTGCACTATTATCATTCATTTTCCGTTAAACCATAGAGGTATAGCCCACTATATTTTAATAATAATTGGCAAGAATTATATCTTCGAATGGTTATTTATTTCGACAATCGCAGTTGAAAATTTCGATAAGTTTATTTAGCATGATAGACAAACATATACATGATAGAGAATATCAAACAGAAGGGAGGTGAGATAAATACGAATCAATATCGTTGGATCAGTTTCAAATAAAGAAGAAATGACAGATATAGAAACTGTTGCAAAAGTTTTTCTCATAGCAGAAAGAATGATTGATTTGACTTATGAACTTGAACCAGAAAAAAATATATTAGAACCCCCGAAGGAACCTATAAAAAAATTAAAAAATACTCATAATTCTTACAACGTGCATTTACCAGTTTTAACTATTAAAGGTTTTAATTGAATCCCCGTTAACTTTTAATTCTTTAATTCATTATTTTACTTGTAAGGAGTCCTATTTGTGACCATTGAACAAATTAGAGCCGGATTTGATAATTTTAGCTATATTATTTACTGTCCAAAAAGAAAAAAAACTGCAATTGTAGATCCTGGTTATGATACTTCTAAATTACTTGAATTCATATCATCCAATACATTAGAACTGGAATACATTATACTAACTCATTATCACAGTGATCATACTAGTGGAATTCAAAAAATTAAGAATTTCATTTCTTCATCAAGGATTGTTGCCTCAGAAGTAGATGGTTTAAAGTTAGGCGTGAAAGTCGATATAAAAGTAACAGATCGTAATCGATTAGAATTGGGAGATGTAAATTTAGATTTTTTTTTAACACCTGGTCATACTCCGGGCAGTATATGTATAATTGTTGGCAATGAAGCATTGTTAACTGGTGATACACTATTTATTGGGGATTGCGGTAGAACAGATTTAGAAGGGGGCAACATAGCTCAGATGTTTATTACACTTCAAGAAAAAATCAAGCCTCTTCCAGATCATTTGATTGTATATCCTGGACATGATTATGGTGATAAGCCATTCGATACTTTGGGGAATCAAAAACAGATAAATAAGACATTACTCGCCAAAAATTTAGATGATTTCTCTAAGATTCCCTAGGTTTTTATTAAAATTACAAAAGTATATTTATTCAATCTTATTTACTAAAAACTGTATGGATTATAATTGGTTGTTTAATAAAGATAAGAATGAACTTGAAAAATTCCGCAAGGAGTATAATAAGAAAAATAAGGATTCTCTAAATAAGAAACTCTTTATTTTTGATCAGGATGGAACTCTTTATATCGATAACAACCTTTTAAATGGTGCAACAGAATTTATTAAATATTTAAATCTAAAAGGTAAAAAAATTATCTTTATTTCAAATAATTCGTCTAGGAGTACTTTGGCTTATAAAAAAAAATTATCTAATTTATTAGGTATAAGCATCAATCAAGATCAGATATATACTTCAACTTTGGCTACTATTGCATATTTAAAATCCAAGAAAATATCAAAAATATATTCTATTGGAACTGCTGAATTTAATGAAGAATTAATAAGCCATGGATTTGAATTAACCGATAAGAACCCAAATCTAATCGTTCTTGCTTTTGATACATCTCTAAACTATCAAAAATTAAAAAAAGCCTGCTTACTCATTCAGAATGGAGTAGAATATGTCGCAACTCATCCAGATAAAGTATGTCCGACTTTAGAAGGTTTTATCCCAGATATAGGATCTTTTATAGCATTAATTAAAACTGCAACAAACAAAGAACCCCAAAATATTTTTGGAAAACCTAACCCTGAATTGATTAACTCCCTTCTAAAAAAATTTGAAATAAAACCTCAAGAAGCAATTATTTTTGGTGATCGTTTATATACAGATATAAAAATGGGTAAGAATTCCAATACATCAACTGCGTTAATGTTAACAGGTGAGTCAAAAATTAAAGATTTACTCAAATATGAAATATTCCCTGATTTTATATTTCAGGACTTGAATGAGGCATTATATCTTTTACAATCATTAGATAAATAATTATTCCTCTTTAAATAAATCTCTACCATTGTAAATATACTGAGCCCCAGATATTATTGTTAATATTACAGCTATAAGCATGACGATTAGATAGTAAGGTAGTTCTAAAAGAGCAAAGATAACTGCAAGAATTTGTGATTGTGTTTTTAATTTCGCTAAATTGGAAGCAGCAACAACAACTCCTTTTGAAGCAGCCACAATGCGGAATCCTGAAATTACAAACTCTCTAAAAATAATTATAATTACCATCCAACCAGGAATTGTTTGGGTTGATACCAAATATACAAAAACGCTTATTACAAGTATTTTATCAACTAAAGGATCTATAAATTTTCCAAAATCCGTAATCAAATTTCTACTTCTAGCAATGTAGCCATCTATAGCATCTGTTACGGATGCGATTATAAAAATGATAGTAGCAATATAAATTCTATATTCTAAATTTGAATACAGAATTAAAAGAATGATAGGTATTAGTAATAACCTAAAAAAGGATAATTTGTTGGGTAAATTCATATTTATAAATATTAATTAGGGTTTAAATAATTTTATTGAAAAATCAAATCAAATAAGATATTATTTTTAATTTTTGTTTTTTAAAAAAATATTATATAATCCTAAATTCTTTTGTTTAAGGTTGATTTATTTATGAACTCAGAAAAAATATCAGATAATACAAGTTGGGATTCTTTATTAGATGATAAATACCATAAACAACGATTTGATAAAAAAAAGCTTGATTCGCTAAAAATTAGGCCCTATAAAAATATTAAAATTTTTACTATAATATATGATAAAGTTTTTCTTAGTTTAGATGAAAAAATTGGCAAATATAAAAGAATATTTTTGGTATCTTTATTGTTATTTTCAATCATTCCAGCTATAACATTTTTTATATCCTCATCGATTGAAAATACCTTATATCTTCCAGGTAATAATGATGGTTTTTTGGAGGACTATGTTGATTGGACTCATTTATTAGTTTTTGGTTTGGTTATTTTTGCAATTAAATATTTTTATGATAAGACGTCAGTTTTTTTTATAGAAATTGTGAACACTATAAAAAGGGAAAAATGTAGTCTAGCAGATTATAAAAAATTAAAAGATGATTCGGAAAAAAAATTCCAGATAAGAAAAAAAAGCATTAAAGATATAAAATTATATTTAATATTAGTTCTAGGAGGTTCAATATTATTTTTTATGTTTACTTTTTATTCACAGATCAATAGGTCATATGACATTTGGCATTCTTTTAACTATCCACTAGGTCTCTTTTTTTATGCGATTTTAAACTTTATTACTTTTGTAATTATTTTACCAATAATTATCTACCATTTTTTTGTTACCGTGGGTATTATAAAAAATTTTACAAAAACATTTACAGAAAAAAATGCATTATTAATTAGACCCTACAACACAGAAAACGCAGCAGGATTTGGTATTTGTGGGGAAATCGCTTTATCCTTGTATTTGATTACATTAATTCCTATCATTTTTATTATACTAGGAATTTTAAGACAAATTATTTTTACTTCAGAAAAGGAGTTTGCTTTTATAGTATTTATTCCCATATATATAATAGGATTAATTATCATATTTCTCTATCCAATTATTACAGTTCACAAAGCTATGAAAAGGACAAAAGAACTGGAACTACAAGGAGTAAGACATATTTATGATAAAAATTATAGGCAACTTATAAATTTTAAAAAATCTAAAAATTTAAATGATGAAACTGTAACGTTAGAAAAACTTGAAAAACTGGGATTAGTTCTTAATGATTTTTCTAATATAAACGAATGGCCAATTAATTTACAAACAGCTAGACTTTACATTACTACAATTATAGTACCAATAGCAATATTCATATATCAAATATTTTTCCAATAATAAAAAAAAATTTAATATTTAAAACAGGTTTATTTTTTAGACAAAAAATACATTGAAAAATAAAATAATGAAAAACTTATTAAAAATAAAAATAAACCTTTTAATGTATTACAATTCCAATAATCATTATTTGTAATACCTCCGGTTATAAGGAAAAAAAATTCATCAATTATTAAACCAATTCCTATGCCAATAGACATTAAGAGAAGATGAAATAATTTTTTATTTAGTTTTAAACCATAAAATACAATAACTGTAATTATTAAAAATAAAAGAAGCATTGTTCCAATAAAAAGATGGTGAATTTCATAACCAAATAATAAAAATGAAACTTCTGGAATTAAAAATACATATACTCTTGAAATAATTATTATCAATATAATCGTAAAATATACTAAAAATAAATGTTTAATATTAGAGATAAGTAATAATTTGTTATCATTTTTTAAATTACTATTGACTAATTTTTTGATTCTTTTATTATTCTTTAAAAAAGAGAGTAAAAATACATAAAAAGAAAAACAGATTAAAAGGATTATCATACCAAAATATGATGGGAACTCCCAATAGCCTTGCCCGGTTTTTTCTTTTACTATTAGAAACACATATTGATCAATTATTAAACCTATGCTAAAAGTTAACAAAATATCTTTAAATAAATTACTTTTGTTTTTAAATAAATTAAAAAGAGTCATCAAACAAATAAAAATCAGCAAAATAACTCCAAAATAAAAATGTTGAAAAGGTTCAATTTGAAAAATATTAGTTATAATCCAATTTATAATCCTAATAAAAATTATTATTGTAATTAGAGTGATAATAAAAAATGAGTTAAATGATAATAAATCAGTTCTTAATAGTCTAGATCTATAATTATCTAAAACCAATTAAAAACCTCTTCAGACCAATCAATTTTACCCATGTTATATTTTTTCATATTTTTAAATTTGTTATTAATTATTTCTATAATGGAGGACGCTACAGCATCAATTGATTTACTTGTAGTATCTATCTCAAAAATGTTATTCTTAGGATGAATCTCTACAGCCTCACAAAGGATAATATCAAGAAGTTCTGCCTCAAGATTCTCCTTTATTTTTTTTGCGTTCCATCCCTTTTTAGAAAGGTTTTTTCTAAGCTCAGCAGGATGACACCTAAGGACAATGACCTTATCAACATTTTTTAAAAGATGAGAGAGATGTCCTTCGATAAAAACAATGTTTTTTCCAATGTAGTTTTTTTTTATATGCTCATTAAATTTTTCAACATCTACAATCATAGAATCTCTTTTTTCATCTCTTCCGATTAAAAAAATTTTTTCACATGCAACCTTGTTTAAATCAATTACTTCAAACCCATTTTTCTGTAAAATTTTAGAAATAGAGGTTTTTCCAGTCCCAGGTGTACCAGTAATTGCAATAATCATGATTCTATATCAACTCATGATAATCATATCCACGGAATCCTTCTTTAAAGCAGTAATATAATTCCTGGAAATCCTTTCTAAATTCTTTGACATCTGCTTTTATTCTCTTCGGATCCTTATTATCTATAAGCGCTCTTTTATAGAATTCAGCTATTTCATCCATTTCCTTTTCTTTCATACCAAGTCTTGTAAGTTCAGGTGTCCCGAGCCTTAACCCGGATGGGTTTAACGGATCTTTATCCCCAGGTATTGTATTCATATTTGTTACAATGCCAGCATCTTCAAGTTTTTTAGATGCCTCCCGTCCTTTACCAGGACCAATTGAAAGTAAAATCTGATGAGATTTAGTGAAGCCTAGTTTCTCACCAAATACTTTGAATCCTTTTTCATGAAGTGATTGAGCGAAGCTTTGTGCATTTTTTATAATCTGCTTGGCATATGCTTCACCAAATTCCAGATGCTCAGCAAATGCAATTGCCTTTGCTGCAACATGATGAAGATGATATGAAGATGTAACCCCCGGAAATACCCCAAAACCGAGTTTCCTCAAAAATGATTTATCTTCATCTGTATCCCCATCAGGATCTGAAACAATCATTCCACCCTGCGGACCGGGGAGAGTCTTATGAGTACTGCCACTCATCACATCTGCGCCATCTCTCAATGGATCCTGAAATTGTTTACCTCCAATAAGACCCAAAACATGCGCAGCATCATAAACAAGATATGCACCTACATCATGTGCGGCCTCTGCAAGTTCTTTAATCGGACTTGGAAACAGAAAAACAGATCGCCCATTCAAAGCAAGCTTTGGTTTAACTTTTTTAATAAGTTTTATAGCACCATCAACGTCAATATTCATTTCTTCATCACTAAACGGATAGGATAAAAGATTTATACCTCTAACACCAGCAGCCCCCCACTTACCAAAAGAGATATGAGCACCATTAGCAAGATCTAAAACAGTTGCGGTCTCACCTGGCTTCATCAATGCTTTTAAAATCGCCATATTAGCAGTTGTTCCCGCAGTCGGTCTGACATCAGCGTAACTGCATTTAAAAAGTTTCTTTGCAAGTTCCATTGCTTTTTCTTCAACACGGTCAAAAAAAGTGCAACCCTCATAGTATCTATGTCCAGGTGTACCTTCTGCATATCTACCATGAAAATCACTAATCAACATTTCTCGACAAAGCGGTGAAAGCACATTTTCACTTGCAATCATTGGGAGGGAATTAGAAAAAAACTCATTGTTTTTCTTTGCCTGTTTTCTGATATATTCAACCTCGTTGTACCAACTCATAAGAACCACTCAAAAGCTATATCTAAAATACTCATAAAAAGGTAATGGAAATATAATTTAAATTTCAATAATTTCGCGGGGTGTTTTTGTCAGAAGTTCTACTCCATCCTTTTTTATTAAAACATCATCTTCTATTCTTACACCGCCAAAACCCGGTATATAAACACCTGGTTCTATAGTAAACACCATATTTTCTTTTAACTCAACTTCACAAATATTACTAAATCTTGCACCTCTATCATGAACAGAAAGACCAAGAGAATGCCCAGTAGAATGAATAAAACGACCTTTAAACTGTGTCCCTTCTATAAAAGAATTTACTGCGTTATGCACTTCATATGCTTTTAAACCAGGCTTTACCATATCAAAACCAATTCTCTGAGCTTCTTGAACAGTTTCATACATGTCCTTTTGCTCATTACTAGCTTTACCAAATACGAAAGTTCTTGTAATATCAGAATTATATTTTTTAAAACAAGCGCCAAAGTCACATAAAACAAAATCACCATACTTCAGCGGAGTAGCACCATGACTATAATGAGGTTGCGAAGTATTTTTTCCAAAAGACGATATTGTATCAAAAGCAGATTTATCAGCACCATTCTTTTGCATTAAGTAATCAATTTCTGCTGCAAGCTCAAACTCATACATGTCTTCGTGTAAAATTTGTGGGATCTTCTCCATTACTTTATCTGTTATCCCACAAGCTTTCTTTATCAATTCTATTTCAGATTCATCTTTGACAAGTCTTGTTTTCGCAAAAGAATCTGAAACATCAAAGAAGTCTGACCCAGGAAATCTATTTTTTAGTTTACAATATTCTCTATGTGAAATCCCATGGAAATTTAATCCAATAGTTCTAGAAGAAGAGATACTGTCTTTCATAATACTTATTAAATCCTCTTCATTTTTGTAAACTTTAACATTTACATCCGATTTTTTAGCCGCTTCTGCTTCAAGTTCAGAGACAATAATATCAATATTTCCATATGGAAACAAAAAAGCTACAGATCCTTCAAAAAGACCTTTTTCAAGGCCAGTAACATAAAAAAAATTGTCATCAATAAATGGTTCGGCTGAGTTTTTTATTATTATTACCTCAGGTTTTTTTTCCAATTTATTAAAAATATTTTTAACTCTTTTCTCCACTATTACACCACCATAATAAAAAAAGAAAAGAAGGATGATATGAAATAATAGTTAAATGAACGAACCCCTGAATAAAGGATAAAAATGTTAATTATTTGTATCCTTTGACTAGAGTTTGTAGTTCCGTTAAATCGTTTCTAATAGTTTGCACTTGTTTCATTTTTTCTTGTTCGAAACTCTTTAGAATCTGTGGCAACCGTTTAGTAAGTTTATATATATGGACAGGTCTTCCTTTACCCTTTTTCTTTAAATCTCTTTTCTTAGCCCATCCTCTCCGTCTCATTTCCTGCATTGCAACACTTACTTCTGGCTGTCTAAGATCTGCACCTTGTTCGACATCCGCACATCGACATTCTTCAACTTGTGAGATGTACATCAATGTCTTAGCCAGATTTTTTGGCATCCCCAATTCAGCAAATAATTGAACTGCTTTATCGTCTTTTTCATCCAATACAAACGAATTTTTTCGCTTCATGTTCTCCTCCAATCGTAAATCATCCGTTAGTATTTATATTTTTCTTATTTTTTCAATTCCAGATACGTCTTTATTATTGAAATTTCTAATTTTAATTTCACTTTCGCCAAGAATCTTCTTGGCAAGCTCATCCGGATATTCGCCTGAGAACACTATTTCTTTAACACCTGCATTTATTAACATTTTTACACATACGATACAAGGAGTGTTTGTACAATACAAAACAGAATTCTTTATAGAAGTACCAAAAACAGCGGCTTGAATAATTGCATTCTGTTCAGCATGAAGTCCTCTACAAAGCTCATGTCTTTCACCAGACGGAACATTTTGCTCTTCTCTGAGACAACCGACTTCTGAGCAATGCTTAAGTCCTTTCGGAGCGCCATTATATCCAGTGCTAAGTATGTGTTTGTCTTTTACAAGTATCGCACCTACTTTTCTTCTCATACAAGTACTTCTCTTTGAAACAACATGAGCCATTTCCATAAAGTATTCATCGTATGATGGTCTTGCTCCCATAAAAATCAAGAGATAATAGTTAGAAGCGCTTAATAAAATTACTATTTTATGAACTTCTTTAAAATTAGAACACATCGCTACTATTAAAAGCAAGGAACTCATATCTAGACAAAATATTTTCAAATGTGGGGATGAGAAAAATGGCACATAAATATGGAATTTATCAATCTACCTCTAAAAGTTGTGTATTCTACAAACAAGATGAAGATGGTAATCAATCAACTTTCAATATCTTTATTGCACCTTCAAAAGATGAAACAGAGAAGAAAAAAGTCTTTGCTTTTATTGACAATGAACAAATGAAGAAAGACAATTGGGCAGTGACTAAAGAATCTGGCATTAAAGATGTAATTGAAGCATTTGGCGGATGGGCAGCAGATGCACCGATTGTCTTTGGATTAGAAGCTCAAAAAAGTATGAGCCAATGCCTAAGTTCAGTATTATTAAATGAGAATATAGAATTATAAAATAGGCTTTTATCTCTAACAATTGATTAATTTTTCAACTTAACTTCAATATCCTGGAAATCTTTTGATACAATAGTGTTCTTAAAAATCTTCTTAGCCTCATCTTCCAATATATGATTATCAAAATACCTGGGACTAATGTGTGTTAAAATCAACCTTTCAACATTAGCCTTTTTAGCAATCTCTGCAGCCTGAGATGCAGTAGAATGCCCATATTCACCTGAAAGATCCTTAAGGCTGGTATCAAAGGTTGCCTCATGAATCAAGACATCTGCATTTTTTGCAAACCTAACCATCTCATCAATTGGTACGGTGTCTCCAGATATTACAATCTTCCTTCCGTTTCTAGGGGGTCCAAGTACCATATCCGGCGTAATTTTCCTACCATCCTTCAAAGTTATGGTTTCTCCTCGTTGTAGTTTACTAAAAAGGTGACCTTCTGGAATACCAAGTTTTAATGCTTTTGGTTTGTCAAATTTACCAGGTCGCAATTTTTCTTTAAGGGCATATGCAATTGCTGGAACTCCGTGTTTAACTTTTAAAACATGTATGAAATATTCTTCAAAATCAAGAATATCTCCTCCGCTAATCTCATGCGAGATTATTTGATAGTTTGGTTTAAAATAACCAAGTGATAAGAGCTGATCAACAAGTTTGTTAATACCCTTGGGTCCATAGACATGTAGAGGAATGTCTCTATCATTTAACTGCATTGTTTGTATTAGGCCTGGCAAACCAAGAAAATGATCCCCATGAAAATGCGTAATAAAAACTTTGGATATCTGCATATAACTGAGTTTTGATTTCTGAAATTGTCGCTGGGTACCCTCTCCGCAATCAAAGAGTATTACTTCGCCAGCTCTTTTTAATGCTATTGAAGCAACATTACGTTTCACAGTTGGCCAGCTACCGCCAGTTCCAAGGAGTATTATATTAAGCTGCGTCATCTAAAAAGGAGATAATACTCTATTGTAAAAGGATTGTGGTTATTTTTCATTATTAATGGTTTATCAAGGATAATATAATCTTGTTTCCAGAAACAACTAGTAATCTATATATTTATGGAATTATCGAGGAATAACTTGATTTTACACAGCGGACATTTCATTTATTTTCCCGCGCTCGATATTAAATTTCATAACAACTATTTAACCGTATCTAAATAGCATAAGATAATGCCTCATCACTTGTTATTTCTCTAATTCGCTCCTCGTCTACCCATTTATCAAATAGACTCTTTTGAATAGGAAATTCAAAATTCTTCTTATCTGTGTACATCATTAAAGTGTATACATCTTTGTTTTTGCCTTTCTCAAAGCCATATAATACACTAAATGCTATTTTGTGGCAGTTACTCAATTTAAATCCATAGTAGCTTCCTACTTTAATTTTTAGTTTTAACATAAAATCCCTCCCTCAAACTATCAAGAGATAGTTATTCATGTTTTTCCTTCTGTTTCCCTTTATCTTTATATCTCCAACCATAACCTGGGTATCTCATTGCTTTGAAATCTTTTAAAAATTCATTAAACGCTATTGAATTACGGAAACGGATTAATCTTACTACATCCCCTGTTTTTTCATCAAATAACTCGATTACTTCTCTATATTTCGTTCCAACCCTACCCATTTTCCCTCCATAGCTACATACAATCTCATAACGTTTATTTGTTTAAAAACCTATAACCCACGGAGCGTGATAATATCTTGTGGAATAAAAAAAATAAGAGAAGAAAGGTATTTAAATCAAGATATTTAAAATCTAGGTGATTTCGAAAATTTTTTCTAAAATCTTTTTGGTTTACGTTTCTGAAAACATTCCTTACAATAGACAGGCCTGCTGCCATCTGGTTTGAAAGGAACTTCTGTTTCCTTACCGCATTCTGCACAAGTTACTTTATGCATTTCTCTATTTTCTCTATTTTCATCATACATTTTTACAATTTTCCTTTTCGTTCAATTAGAACTTTAAATCAGGTAGATTAAAGATTAGTATTTAAGGCTTCCCCATAATATTTTATTACAACATCTGTCACAAAACCCAGTGTCACTGGACTGATTTCATTTCAAACAAAACGATGCTCTATTGATGTAGTAGGATGATTAAAAAAAAAATCAATCCCCTCTCTGTTTGTTTTTTTGTGCAGGTCTCACAGAAGCCACCATTCGAAATCGCTACAAAGAGCTTGCAGAAAAACTAGATATAGGCATCATACTGTAGGCTTATCGTTCTACCAATTAGCTTTTCTTTTTAGTTGTTAAGGTTATTTCAATTGACGACACATTAGAAGTTCTGCCTTCCTCGTTTGTCATGGATTCCGTGCTTATTTTTATTTCTTTGACTTTGGCATCTGTTACAAACCTGTTTCTTGTTATTTCTGCTGCGTCTACTGCGGTACTTATAGACCGTCCTCTAGCTTTTATTATTACCTCATCCGAACCACTACCTTGAAACTGTGTTACTATTGCAAGTACATAGCTCATTGGTGGTTTCTTTCCAACATATATTACGTTTTCATCAGTTCTTTTTTCTTTAGCTGTTTCTTCTGCCATACTTTTTTTCCTCTCTCAATCTATAATCTAACAGCTTCTTCTACTTTATAAATTTTCCATATCTGGCGGTATATCCACCATTTATCTCTTCACCAAACTTTGAGTGTCAATATAGAATAACCCTACTCTATAATCTGCATAATTTACAGGTTTTTTCCATCAACCAGTATTAGTTAAGAATGATAATTGCAGATGCTCAGTAAAGGATATTGAAATATCTGTTACTTGTGAAACCTTGTTACCAAAAATGAGTGCATATATCTTATTGTCTTTACATCCAACAAAGAATGATGTTAGTTTCGATAGTAAAAAGATTGAACAAGAGTATAGAATTTCTGAAGAAGAACCAGCTGTAGATTGTTGGTATAACAAAGTTCCAGTTAGAATAAAAGGTGGAAAAGTCACTTTGGATATATCAAAAGGTGAAACAATCTTATTTGATGAAGAAAAAATAGGTACTTGGCACTTTTCATAGTTAACAGTATTAAGGTTTACTCCCAAAAGTTATATTATCCTCGATAGACTAGATATTATTTTTCATATACAACAAAATAACGATTGAGACTTCTATGCGCCCTAAAATTGTGTTTTTCAACCTTTGAAAAAAACTTTTCACCAATATATATAAGATCTTCATTTGATAGTCCAATTACAGCTCTACCGCCATTTTTCAATAATCTAGACATACTTTCAAAAGCTCGCATATAAAGATTATTCATTTTTTCCCCTTTTGTAGTGGTTGATTTTCCATATGGTAGGTCTGTTACGATCGCATCAACTTTATCGATGTGACTTCCAATATCACCTATATCAGAACAATAAAGCTTGTAATCATTAACTTTGTAGAAATCAAGAGTTTTTTTACACCCCTCAATCATTTTATTTTCTATATCACTACCAATCACTCTTGCACCTATTAAACCCGCCTCAAGTAGTATTCCACCGGTACCACAAAAAGGGTCTAACAAGATCTCATCTTTTTTTATAATAGATAGACAAACCAGAGCACGTGCAAGTTTAGGATGCAAAGAGATTGGTGAAAAAAACGGACGATTTTGAACCTTTCTCTCTTCAAATTGACTTCTATTTACCTCAGCTGATTTTAAACCAACATATACAGTCGAATCAGTGATTAATCCACGAACCTCAATGTCAGGATTTTCAAGAGTTACCTCTCTGCCTTTAGTGTATATTTCTGCTAATGCTTTAACTATTGGCTGTGAATCAATATTTTTTGATCTATTTTTGTATTTTATAGCTATTGATCCTTTTTTTTCAATAATTTTTGGAGATAATTGTTTCTTTAATTCTCCACTAGACGGCAAACAAGAAAACAAGAACTGATCCATGTAAAAAGTATATGATAATCTGCCTGTCAAATTCTTTATAATATTTTCATTTGAATTTGTTTCTATGAGCAGAACATCCTCATTTGACTCTAAAATATTGTAATCAATATTTTCAGTTTCCAAGCATGCCAGAATTTCAGCTAAGGGCAGAGTTTTATGTTCTTTTGAGAGTTCAAATAGATATTTCATGACATTCCTTGGCAATTACTTGTCATTTTTAAAACGTAGCTTTAATTAAAAACGGTGCAATCAGTGTAGTTATAATCGTAAGTAGAATAGTAGTTACCAATATCTGATGGGCACTGTTTCCAGTTAACAGATCATGAGATATAGCAGCAGCTACTATGATTAATGCAAGCTCCATTCTCGGAATCATTCCTACTCCAACCTGTAAAGATTCTCTACTGCTCATTCCCGCAAGTTTTGCACCAATTCCACATCCAACTATCTTACTAATAATACTCACAGTAATTATTACAAGTGCTAGTATCCCAATTGCTGTATAAGTTGAGATATCTGTAATTGCCCCACCCCAGAGACTTGATCCAATCCAAACAAAAAACAGGGGGATAAAAAATCCATATCCAATGGTTTTTACGTCTTTAATAATTTTACTGGATCTAACATTTTGTCCAATTAATATTCCAGCAACAAATGCTCCAATTATCCCTGATAAACCTGCTTTATCAGCAAAGAATGCGTATACTAAAAGAATAGCAAGTGAAAAACTAAGAAAGGCGTTTGGCAGATGTATTTTTTCACCTAAATCAAGTATTTTGTCAATTACTTTTAATGCAAGATATAAAAAAATCAAGAAGAAAATAGCGATTCTAACGCCAATCCAAACTGCATCCATCAAGGATCCTATACTAATCATAAAAGCTAGTAATATTATTCCAATGATATCATCAATTACAGCGCCGCCAAGAATTGTTGCACCAGCAGTTGTATCTAAAACATGTAAATCCATCAGCGTTCTAACAGTTACACCAACAGACGTTGCTGTTATAATTAGTCCAATAACTATACTTTCTTGTATTGTAAAACCAAGTAAAAAGCCAGATAAGGCTCCCAAAATTAAGGGCAACAAAACCCCACCAATAGCTACAAAAGACGAAGCTTTCTCAGTTTTTTTTAATTTAGATAAACTTGTTTCCAATCCAGATATAAAAAGTAAAAGTAATATACCTATTTCAGCTAAAAGAATAAATCCTGCTGATTGAAAATCAAATCTTGGCAAGTAAATAATATAATTAGAAATTGTAAATTGTTGCCCTGAAAAAACAAATAAAACAATCCCTCCTAAAAATATGCCTGCTATTATTTCACCAACTACTGCAGGCTGCTTAAATCTATAAAACAAATACCCAAAAAGCCTAGCAAATATAAGCGCAACAGCTACTAAAAATAAAACGTTAACTAATTCCGTTGTAATCAACCTTCTTCATCTTCTATCATTGGATGATATTGAGTGGCGCCATAATATTTCCTAATTAATTGATGCAGGGTAAGCTCACCAACAAGTTTTTTATCCTCAGTAACAGGCAGTCTTCTGAGTTTATATTTCATCATTTTCATAAGAGCATCAATGATCTTATCATCAGGTTTACAATTAATTATTTGACTAGCCATTACATCTTCAGCTATTTTTGCAGTGCCATGTTGAATCGAACTTACATCAGGCATACCAAAAACATAAGAAGGAAAATGTTTAGGTGCAAGTATTGATAAAACATCATGTTCAGTTATTACTCCAACAAGTTCTTTGCTTTCTTTATCCTTGACAACCCAAATATGATTTCTAGCACCAAGAACAGAAAGAACATGATGAATATCTTCTTTTTCCACTATTATTGGTAGATCCCACACTCTTTTATCCATTAATTGATTGACCGTACATTCATAAAAATCCGTAATTAACTTGTTACGTTTAGCCATTTGTTCTCGTAAACTAAAAAGCAATATTTAAAGACTACCTTACATCAAGTTTACTCTTTTTTTCCTTCGTCTTTCTTTTTATCTTTTTTCTTCACTTTTTCATCTATCTTCTCTTTGATGCTGTCTACACCCTCATACCATTTATCAATACCCTCTTCATCAATTTCCCCCGTCAGTTTGTCTATCTCATATCTTATATCTTCAGTTCCCTCAAACCAATCATAGTTGCGTCTTTGAATTCTTTTACGAGAAATTACTTTTTCAGTTTCATCTACTTTTTGCTCGATAGGTACAATTTCTTTTTCTTTTTGAGGCCTGCTGATTCTAATCTCTTCAACCTTTGCATCTTTTTGTGGTTGTATTCTAACTGGCTCTTTAGAACTGCTTTGATCGTCTAGTTTTTCTTTACCCTCATGAAACAAAGATGGGGTACTTTTTCCTTGGGCATCATATTTTATTAAAGTTTTCTCATCAGAAATTTCTTTTGCTCTTGAGTAAATAGATTTTTTTTGTCTTTGATTAACAAATACTATAGCACACAAAAGAAATATTACAGCGATAACAATAGGAAAAAATTGGTGATTAATAAGAGATTCCCACCAAGGTGGTTCAATATTTACTTTTATACTAATCGTACCATCAGTATAGCCGTCTTTTTGTGCTAGGATAGTAATCGAATCTTTTTCTTTTGGGGCAGTTAACCATTGACGACCATCATCGTCAGTGATTTTTGTCTCACCAAAGCTTTGTATTGCTACTTTGGCGCCAGGTATTATATTTTCATTTTCATCTTTTACTAATATAGAAAACTGCTTGCCTGCTTCAACTGTATAATCTTCGGGTAATATGATTAACTTAAGTGGTTCGCCCTGAGACTTGTTTTTGAGTACGGTTATCGTTTTATTTGTAGAGTTATAGCCCTCTTTTGATGCGTTTATAACAAACAATGTGTCTCGATCTACAACTGGAGCTTGAAGTATTAACTCAATAGTTTCATCAATTTGGTATTGTTTACCATTGAATTCGATATCCACATCGCCTAAAAACGGTGTAGGTTCTTCAGATTCTGGGTCTAATACACTGACAATAAAAAATTCACCCTCTGTAATTTCGTCTACTACCTGTATTTGCAGCCTTTCGCCACTTGCACCAATAATGTTAGGAGAAACTAAAATATTGAGAACTAATAGAAAAAATATCATAAGATATATAGTAATATGATTAACTCTAATACTTGAATATATCTTTTTCCTCATTAACCACCTCTAATTTTAGAGTGCTTATTTCCTAAGATGTTTTATGCTATATTTATGTTTTTTTGAATAAAAAGATATATTTTTTTATTTTTTCTAGATTAAAGGGTTTAGGTTAATTCTAGTGAATTTTATAAATAATGATATTTATTAGCAAAATTTATTAAATATAAAATATATTATTATAATTAGATGATACTTACTTCATGGCGAAAAATGGTAACTATTGTAAACAAAGATTTATATATTAACAGTAACCACTTAAAATATGTAGGTGAGAAACAGTATGCCAGCAGCTAGAAAATTCAGAGTGTGTTTCTTAACATTCATATTACTAATTAGTTCCTTATCACTTTTTATTATTACTCCTGAAAATGTAAAAGCAGATGACGATGAGTTTTATGAATTATTATTCCACCCATACATAACTGCTGCAATGTATATTTATGATGAAAATGAAACAATGGAAATTGAAGGTCCTTTAACTTTTGATTTGTATTATACTACAACAATTGCTACACAGTTCAATTATCAAGATCAACTAAAAGTTGTAATATATTCTATTAATCCTTTCACAGGATCATTAAGAGAAATAGAAAATGCAAATAGCTCAATAACATTAACACCAGAAAGATTAGGAGATCTTGTACAAAAAGTAGAGGTTGACCTAGAAAATGTTAGTTTCACTTTAAACACAGGGGAATTATTAATTTTTACTGTTGAAATAATTCAAAGCGGTAAACCAATTGGAAATATTGTTGAAAAAAGATATGAGAGGAATATAAAATCAGGAATGGAAAGAATAGGTGATTTTTTTAATAATAGTAATAATGAAAATTTGAAAGAATTAGGAGCTACAATTCTTACTCTCCTAGACATAACCGAAGAATTTGGTATTAGTGGAGAAGAAATTGCCAGTCTTGCAAATTCATTCAGTTCTTCATCCTTTATATTTAACTCTAAGGAATATCCTTCTTCAGTTACTCTCCCTACAGATTCAGATGAAAATATGACTTTATACTTTCATTCTGCTATGTATGATGAGAGTTCTGAAGGTGATGGGTTAGTAGATATGATAACAGAAAAACCCAATGGAACAGCAACCACATGGCCAACAAGACTTTTTGATATCGATCAAACTGATCAAGGTTTTAATACTGAAGAATGGATGTTTTGGTTAGCGGTTTGGATTGATTATATTACAAAACCCTCTGATGAAGACGAAGATGAAAATATTGTAACATATTATTTAGATAATGAATTAAATCTTAAAACTGAAGAGCTGGAGGGATATTCACCGGCAAGAAAAAGTTTAAGTGAGCCGAAAAAATGGGATGGTCCATCTCTTCAAAGAAACAAAATTATAAAAAATGTGACAGCTGAATTATATATTCATTACCCTAGACTAATTATTTTCAGTAAATATAATGTTAATGTTAGTTTATATGCTGGTGAAGATATCATTGCTTCTGATCAAAAGACAATGGATCGGACTACATTATTAGAGTTATTACAAAGAGGACCAAATGATCCTATGGTTTTTACATTTCCAGAATTATTGGGTGAAGAATTATGGAATGGACAAAATATAAGCTTGAAGGTTAGTTTAAGCGGCGGTCCAATAACTATATTTAGATCTGCTTCGCTTTTATGTGATTCTAAGGATTATCCATCTTCTATAACATTTAATTTTGAGGAAACAACAAATATTGATATGACAATAATTGAAGGAGCAGAAGAAGATCCAGTTCCTGTTATTCCTGGTGGTAGTGCAGAATTTGTTTTAAATATAACAAGTGTACATGAAGACACAATAGATATTGATATTATACCAGAAGATCCTGTTGATCTAGAAGACTGGAGTATTGAACATCCTGAAAGTGTTGATATTTCCGAAGATGGTTTTACATTAGTTAATGTTATTGTAAAATCCATTGACAATACAAGTGACGCCGAGGATGATGATATTCAACTATCCATTATTGCTAGTGGTTTAACAGGGATTGACAGCGAAGATATAGCGGTTGAAGTTTCCAAAAAGGCAGTTGATTATGATATAACTCTAACTTCACCTAAAGGAAAAGAAATCAAACATGGTGAAAGTGGTAAATATACTTTTAAAATAAAAAATAGCAATACTGGTATCTGGCCAGATGATTATGATATTATTGCAACCTCTGAGCATGATTGGGCAAATTTATCCTATAAAGTTGGGGATGCAAAAAATGTAGAAATTGGAGAAGAGTTTACTGTTGACGTAATAGTAAATGTTCCATGGTATACTGATATAACAACTGATGTATTGAAATTTACAGTCATTTCTAAAGAAAGTAATGAAGAGTTCATTTTTACAGTAAATGTTACTACGACAGTTATTGCTCCAAATATCTTAGAGAGCACTTATCATTTCTTTGAGTCTGTTGCAAAAGATATAGGTCTTGATGAAATTCTTGGTTCCTATGCAGCTGCATTTTTAATATTTATCATAGTGTTCCTTATACTAATCTTCCTGATTCCTGCAATATATCTAATTAAAAAGAAGTTTGTCGAGATTATTTGTCTAGATCGTATTAAAGATATTGCTCCAGACGAAGAGGCAAAATTTGATATTACCCTTCAAAACCCATCAAAACAAACTCTAACCTACGAAATCCATACAGAACTGGAATCTAAGAGTTGGAATATATCATTGGACAAAGAAAGTGTCGTAGTTGAACCAAAACAATCAAGTGTTGTTGTTTTAAGTGTTAAACCTACAGATCATATCAAACCTGATGAGTGGGTAGAGATTAAGGTGATAGTCAAGGTAGTTGAGAAAAAGAAATCAGTTGAAATTTCTACATTCACGAATATTAAAGGTGGAAAACCTGAAGTAAAAATTACTGGTGTATTTCATTGGCCAAAGATATTTAATAAAGATGATAGGGTAGAGACGTCTTTTAGACTAAATAATACAGGTAATGTATCAGCGAGCAACATCAATGTTATTTTGTATGTAAATGATGAGGAAAAAAATAAAGTAGAGGATATTACTATTCCTCGTGGCGGATATGCTGAAATTGAAATGCCTTGGATAGCCGTAAAAGGTAAAAACAAGATCAGCATAGTGGTTAAATAATTAGTATATCCAAAAGAGTAAGATCTTTGTAGTGTTTCTTATGCAAAAGGACTCAGTTCATAAACAAGAAATAGAACAGCAAAAAGATGCGGAAAAAAAATACCAGACCTATATAAAGAAAAGAAACGAATTAAATGATATGGCTAAGGTACTTCGTGAAGAACGAGATATGGTTCATAATAGCCGTAAAGATTTAAAAGAGGAGATAAAGAAGGTTAAAAAAGAGCGAGATGAGCTTGTTTCTAAGATGAAGCATCATAAAGAAATGCGTAATAAACTCCAAAAAGAAGCAAAAAAGTTTATTGAAGCCAAACAAAAGAGTAAAGGTGAGGTTTTTAAAAATTTACCATTGCGTGTAGAGGAGCTCAAAGCTGATTTTCAGATGCTTGAATACAGACAGGAAACCGTTCCAATGAGCTCAGCAGAAGAAAACGAGTTAATAGAGACAATTCGTGAGAAAAGAAAGGAGTTCAAGCGGAAACAGAAACAAATGGAAAAACAGAAAAGCATTGAAATTGACATCTCTGACAAGGACAACGCTATAGATGAACTTTTTAAGAAAGCAGATGAAGAGCATAAATTGGTTCAGAAATACTATGATGAAAATCAGAAGGAACATAAAAAATACATTAAACTTGTTAATGAGTTGTCTTTATCTATTGCTGAAGGCAATAAAAAACATGAGCAATATATAGAACTTAGAAATGAGGCACAAAAGATTCATGAAAAAGCATTTGAGATGAGATCCAAAATTATTGGCATTAAAGGGGAGCGGCGTAAACGTTGGACTGAGGCTAAAAAAGCGATAAAGGATCAAAATATTAAGGCCCGTAAGGCTGTAATGGATAAAGGCAAGCTTGATCAGATTGCTGATAAATCTGTTGACGCTTTAAAAAAGGGAGAGAAAATTAATTTATAATTTAAAAGATATTATTACAGATAGATTTATATATATATTAAACTTGTATAATAATAAATGAAGAGTGTCACTAAATTAGTGGTGATTTTGATAATTGCCATTTTGATCATTTCCTCTGTTTATATTGTTTATAGTTTAAATAATGAAAATGATGATGGAAACAGTGATACTATACCTCCAATTATTAATTCAGTCACAGGTAACACAACAGGTACAACCGGAAAAATTACTAAAATTACAGCATCATTTTCAGATAATGTAAATGTTACAGATGCTACACTGTTTTATAGATCAAAAGAATCTGAAGAATGGATAAGCAAATCAATCTTATCGGGAAGTATTAATATTGAGATACCTTCAAATTCAGATAATGATTGGTACTATTATATTACCATTAATGATAAAGCAGGAAATGGACCAATAGGTGACCCCTCAATTGATGGTAGTATTTATTATACAATTACAGTAACCCAAAATTTAGAAGATTTAGTACATACCGTTTTTATTGAAGAAGCTACAGGCGAAACTTGTGTATATTGTCCAGGAGTTTCAGAAGTAATACATGATTTATTTAAATCTAGAAATTACAATTTCTATTATGTTAGTATGGTTACAGAACATCAAAAAGCCAGTGACCATTTATATGATGATTATAATTTATTCGGTCAACCAACCGTCTATATTGACGGTGGTTACAATGTTTTCGTAGGAGGTGGAGAGACTAAAGCTGACGTTGATGAAGCGAAATATATAGAAGCAATTCAAACAGCAGAAAAGAGAAATGTACCAAAAATAAAAGTAAATATTACAATAGATTATACAGAAGGCGACAACAAATTTACCACAAATGTTATTGTAAATAATTTTGAGGAAGAAAAATATACTGGAACACTAAAAATTCATTTAGCAGAAATTATTTCACAGTGGAACTATAAAACTGGAAGCGGTGGGAAAATCTATAATGGTTTTCTTGATTATATTATAAATGAAGAGATAACTATTGACTCTAATGGAGAATTTACAAAATCAAAAGATTGGGATTTATCAAGTTTAGACCCTGAAAATCTAATTATTATTGCTGTAGTTTTTAATTCTGAATCAGTGGAAGCATTTTCTGATCCCGGTGGTATTACTCAAGATAAACATCCCTTTGACGCTTATTATGCTGATGCAACAGATGGAGCTTATGTTATCGCAGGGGGAAATTTGCCACCCGAGGTCGGCATAACTAATCCGGTTAATGGGAAACAGCATATTTTTGGCATTCCATTATTTAAAACACTACTAAAAGTAACTAGATTAATTGGAGGAACAAATATTGTTGTAAACGCCGATGATGACTCAAAAGTCGACAAAGTTGAATTTTATGTTGATGGTGAGTTAGTATTTACTGATGAAGAAGCACCTTATGAATATCAATTGAAAAAAATAGGTACTTTTAAATCTATATTCTTCCGAAAACATATTATTTCAGTAATTGCTTATGATGATAGCGGGAAAACATCCACTGATGAATTAGAAGTTCGAGCTAGGTTATAAAATTTCTTTCAATTTTTTTGTTGTTTGATATTTTCAATTAACTCGCATTTACTAATAGAAGAAATAGTTTTAATAAGTAAATATGTTATAATGATTATCTAGAACGCCTAATTAAATCATAAAAGAGGTGGAAACAACATTAATTTTTTACTTATTTGTCCCAGAGTCTCGTATTCCTATGTTGACACAGATAGTAAAAATAAATCATTTAACGGACTTGCTCCACCACTTGGCTTACTTTATATTGCAAAAACTCTGGAAAACGAGGGAGATAATACTACCATACTTGATTTCTCCTGCGAAACTTTTGAAGAGCAAAAACTAGTAGATCCAGTAAAAAAAGCCGATGTCGTTGGAGTAAGTGTTTTCAGTTTTGCCTTAGAAAGTTCAAAAGAGATAATTAAAATTATCAGAAAAATAAAACCACAAATAAAAGTAATAATTGGAGGGCCTCATTGTTCATTATTCCCAGAAAAAGCTTTAAAAGAAACACAGGCTGATATATGTGTTCAAGGGGATGGTGAATTCGTAATTTCTGATATAAAAAAGGCAATCAAAGGGGAAATTTCTTTTTCAGAGATCCCTGGGATTTATTATCGAGAAAAAGATAAAAATCGGAAAGGAGCTCCATTAAAGCTTATTGATAATCTTGACACTATTTCTTTTCCAGCAAGACATCTCACTAACAAATATAATTATGGAAATCAGTTTAATCCTAAGATAAAAAATGGAGAGTTTACTTCGATTATTACAAGTAGAGGATGTCCTTTTAGATGTAAATTTTGTTCAAGAAACTCAGTTAGTATGAAAATGTATCGAGCGCGATCGACAGAAAATATTTTAAAAGAATTAAAGGAAGTAAAGAATAAAGGCTATAAATATGTAGCTTTTGTAGATGATAGTTTTCTTTCTAATAAAAACCAAACTCATGAGCTATTTGACAAAATTATCAAAGAAAAATTGAATATGAAATTCATAATTACTGCATCTCGCGTTGATTCTGCAGATGAAAAGCTTTTTTTAAAAATGAAAAAAGCAGGTGTGACCCATATTCAGTATGGTTTAGAATCAGGAAATCAAGATGTTTTAGATTTTTATAATAAAAAAACAACTCTAGAAAAAATTCGATATGCATTAAATCTTAGTCATAAAACAGGTTTTTTTAATATGGGTTCATTTATTTTGGGGGCACCTTTTGAAACAAAAAAACATTTTGAAAAAACAATAAATTTTGCCAAAAGTCTTCCATTAGATTCTGTCTCTTTTGTCCCTTTAAAATATATGGCTGGATCTGATTTATGGTGTAAAGCAGTCGAGGATGGAAAGATTTCTGATGATATTTATGTATCAAAAGCAGATTCTGAAAAAGGATTAGGATTATATCCTGAACAAGAAATCGTTAAATATTGCGTCAAAGCGCGTTCAAATTATTATGCACGTCCACAGTTTATGTTAAGGTTATTAATAAAATCATTAAAAAATGATGATTTAGGATTTTTACAATCTTATCTATTGATGTTTTTATCAAACATTTGTGAGGGATTCAAATTTTTAGGATTAACTCCTAAAAAAAATAATTCTGTTATAACAAAAGATAGATTATCAAGAAAATAAGTGCAGATTTTGTGACTAATATATTTCGATTTTTTCTATACGCACTATATTTATAATCATCTAACCTGTAAATAAGCAACCAACCGTATTGTGAGAAGAATGCAAAAAGTGCTAGGCATAATATTTGGAACCAGATGATGATATCAAGGTTTAATGTCTTAGCCTGAACGTAAAATCCGCCGATGACTAAAAACATCGCTCCAAATGCCATCTGGGATTCATGATGTAACAGTCCTTCAGCGTATAAACTTATGATTCCACCTATCAGAGAAAAGACAAGAACCGGCCATCCGCATTGCATTGTAAGGTAGAATGCAATGCCAAGTAGAAAAATTATAGAGATAACCAGTAATGTTTTCAATGTTTTTTTCGAAAATGTGATTCTTTTTTCTAATTCTATGTGATAAAAATCATGGATGGTGTGTGCAAGAACCCATTGAGCAAGAAAGCCTCCAACCATAACAAGAGCGATCCCTTCAAAGTATATACCATCTATTACTTTAAGATCAATAGCTGCAAGGGATCCTAAAAGAGGAAATCCTACCCCCGTAGCAATTGATGTCAATATGGTAAATGGTGCAAGCATGCCCTTTTTTTCAAATTTCATTGCAGTCCCCTCAATAATTTAATAGTTTATAAAATTCATAGTATCATTTTGAAGAAAATAGTCTCCTACTGTTCATATGTGCTGTAAGGTTCCGTTCAAACGTGAGAAAAAATGGATATATCCCTAGTTTTAAACTTTTTAAAGCTCTTCTTACAGTATACGGTGCTGAATAAAATTCTTTGTACATTTTTCTTACGCCATATAGTAGTTCTTTTGGTGTCATATGTTCTGGGGTAAATACAACGTTTTTCATAGTATATTTAGACCAATCCTTGGTAATAATACGCCCTTCTTTTTCGAATCGGTTAAAAATAGGTGTTCCGGGATATGGTGTTAATACAAGGAAATCTGCAACGTCGATTTTTAATTCTTGTATCAGTTTCATGGTTTCCTTAAAAACATCCTTTGTATCTGTATCGAAGCCAAATACGAAACATCCAATCACTATCATACCTTGGCTATGAATGTTTTTTACAGCTTGAGCATACTCTTTGACTTTGTTTGTTTTTTTACCAATGTCATCAAGAGTAGTTTGAGAAACAGATTCAAAACCTATAAGCCAAGATACGCAGCCTGCTTTTTTTGAAAGTTTTACTAATTCTTTGTCATGTGCAAGAACATCTGAGTTACCATTACAGGAGAATTTTTTATGTAAGCCTTCCATTTTTTTAAAAAGAGATTTTGAATATTCTGGGTTGATAGTAAGTGATGTATCATAGAATGTAAATGCTTTTTGCGGCATAGATTTTATTTCTGCTATCACCTCATCAACAGGCCTTGTATAAAATTGTGAACCGCCGGGTATGTTTGTCTCACGGCAAAACTCACACCCATATGGGCATCCTCTTGTTGCTTCAACAGCACCAGTGAGAACAAAACCAGGTAATTTAATATTTGTAGATGGGATTTTTACAGATTTATCGTACTTCACTGGCTGGTAAAATGGTTTTAACTTTTTTTCTTCGAAATCCTCAAGCAATTTAAGCCAGTTGATTTCACCTAATCCTAGTAATACACTGTCTGCATGTTGTTTTGATTCATCAGGCAATGCTGAGGCATGTAGACCACTCAATACTACTGTTGTATCTCTTTTTTTGAACTCATCAGCGATTTCATAAGCTCTAGGTGCTGAAGAGGTTGCAAAATTAATATTTACAATATCATAAGGTTTATCAAAATCAATCTTTGTATATCGTTCATTTAAAACTTCGACAGAATGTTTTTTTGGAGTAATAACTCCTAGACGACGGGCATGTAACGTTGGAAGAACAGTAAACATTGTAAGAAGTGTTTTATCGAAAAAGCCGTACTTAGCAAGGCCCATCGAAACGTTTTCGATGATTAATATGTCCATTATGACAAGACAAATATAATCGAGATATATTAAAGTAATCTGGTGTATGGAAAATACTATGGATACTGCAGCAAAAACATTAAGACAAAGAGTCAATCATAATTTGAAAAGAAATAGGGTTATTGATAATTTTATATACAATATATCGGGAAAGACAGCAATTTATGAAACGCTTCAATTTAAGATTTGGTTATTGATAAATAAAACACGAGATACTTCGAATTTAAACCCAATTATTATTGGAGGTTGCCCTAGAAGTGGTACAACATTAATCAGAGCGTTAATTGGTATGCATCCAGAAATTGCAACTCCTAAACAAGAATATAATGTTTTAATAGGAATAAATAACGATGATATTTTACAAAGTATTCTTGATTTTTCGTCAGAAGAAATAACTGAACTAAAGAATAAATGGAAAAATATGGTAAATTTTTCAGAACATGCACTACGATTATATATGCAAAAACAAAGGAAACAATATATCATAGTAAAGCAACCATTCCATATTCTTATTATCAATGAACTTTTCCATTATTTTCCGAATATGAAGTTTATTCATATAATCAGAGATGGGCGGGATGTTGCTTGTTCTTTAAGGATGCATCCGAAATGGAAAATGGTTAATGGAAAAATTATACCAGCTCATAATATAAGCCCATTTGATTGGTGTATTAGACGATGGGTTGCTTGTATTAATCTTGGTAAAAAATGGAGGGAATCTGATAAGTATATTGAGGTGAAATATGAGAATTTAGTTAATTCTCCTGTTGAAACGATGCAAGATTTGTTTCAGTTTCTCCATGTTAATATGATTCCAAAAAATGATTTACTTAGTTATTATAAATATGAAAAAGATGAGGATCACTACACAAATATCGAAGTTGGGAGAGCGATATTCAAGAAATCTATTGGCAGATGGAAAAAAGATATGAGTGAAGATGATAAAGAAATGTTTAAACATATGGCTGGAAAGTTATTAATAGAATTAAAATACGAAGAAGATATGAATTGGTAGTTCAGGTAATGTTGTGAGATAATGAATTCTTTCTACAATCCAATGTTTCTCTCGAAGGTTTTAAAAATCTATATGTTCGATATCAACCGGCTAAAGAATCTCAATGAAGAAACATTAAAAAAATATCAAGATAAAGCCTTCAGAAACATGGTAAAATATGCTTATACAGTTCCACTCTATCACGATAAATACAAAAAAGCAGGAGTTTATCCAGATGACATCACTAAGATAGAGGACATAAAAAAACTCCCGATAATCTCTAAAAATGATTTCGATAACTATACTCCAGATGGCATCATATCACCTAAAACAAAGAGAGACCAACTCATTAAAATTACTACTTCAGGGACGACTGGGAAATCATTATCACTTTATGGTGACATGTATGATGTAGTAACATGGCTTTTTTGGTATATAAGAGTTATAAAAGAACATGGGGTTAATTGGCGAAAAAATAAGATGGCAATAATAGGAGATTTTGCACCACACACGATTGCTAGTGGATATGTTAAAAGAGGGTTATTTTCACAACTCAGCAGTAATCGTTTTTTCAGCAACATGCAATGGTTAAATACAAATGATAAACCAAAGGATGTAATCAAAGAAGTCAACCGGTTTAACCCAGAGTTTCTCGGAGGATACGTTGGTATGCTCAGTCATCTTGCTCTACTGAAGGAAAAAGGATATGGAGATGATGTTAATCCCAAATGGATTGCAACAATAGGATCAATCTTAACACCGCCTCTTCGGAAGTTGCTAGAGGATACATTTAATGCAGAAGTCTTCGAAGTCTATGGAGCAACAGAGTCAGGAACCATTGCGTTTCAATGTCGCTATGGGAACTATCACATTATGTCTGATCTTGTTTACCCTGAGTTTTTAAAGGAGGGTAAACCTGTTGAATCAAAAGAGCAAGGAAAACTTGTGATTACAAAATTATATGGCAAAGGTACCCCTATCATAAGATATGGTGCAGTTAATGACATCGTTGCACCTCTCTATGAAAAATGCGACTGTGGGATGCCCGGCAATCTCATATATAAAATCTATGGAAGAGATGATTTATCATTATATTTTTCTGGTGGAAGAGTACTACTTCCTTCATCAATAGGAGATATCCATGGACGACTATTATATGAATTAAAAACAAACAAAGTCAAACATACCCGTATCACCCAACATAGTTTAACAAACATTGAGATACGATTGATAATTGATAAAAAACTTAAGGAGAAAAAACCATCGGTTGAAGAGATATTCTCTGTATTACGTAAAGGTTATCAAGAAAAAGTTGGAGCAGATGTTAAAATTGATATTAAAGAAGTTGAAAAGGTAAGTAAAAAAGGACCACGAATCGTTTCAAAGGTTGATAAGAGTACATTTAAGATAAAACAGTATATCTAAATGGTTCGGAGCTGAATTCTTTTTTTATTTGTTTATATTTAGGTATTAAAAAAAATCACCCAATGTAAGGATTATCGTTCAATAAAATGTATATATTAACGAAAAGTATTTATATTTTCAAAAGATATTGACTTAACAATCGTTAAGATTAGGGGTGAATAAATATGGCAATTGTATTATGTGAAGACAGTGTATGTGACCCACCAAAGTGTCCTGTTGTTGATGTACAAGAAGATAAAGTTATCATTGGCGAGAAAGACAATATATGTACATTGACAAGAGAGCAATTTGATATATTAAAAGAAAAAGTAAAAAACGATGAAATCTAAATAGAAGGATAATTTTCCTTCTTCGTTTTATTTTTTAAAATCTTCAGGTCTAAATCCCTGACTGTTTTCTTTATAAAGTTCAATAGCAGTAAATATAATGTTTGTCAATTCTTCGATCCTTTGCTCATCAGTATAATCAGGATTTAATATTCCATATACAGTAAGATAATAAGGTGTAACAATTCCCCGATGATATTCAAGACTCATCATAGTAAACATTGGTACTGCGTTATCACCGTCAATATCATAAAATGGTTGTAAAGTTTTTAGTTCACCTGTCGCATGATCGTTATTTATATGATAAAAAATGACACCAGTTCCATTAAAATCAACTGTTTTTGAAAACACATCTTCTTTTTCAAATGTTACATTAAATATTTGCATAACTAAAGGTTCCATGTCATCACAATAAGCACAAACATCTGTTCTAAATGCAAGAAATATTGGACCTTTTGTTAGCTCATCAATAATGAAATTTGGATGAGGTTTTCCATTTGCTGTCTCAATCTTGTAATCTTGGGAATACACTCGATTTAGCTTAATACAGCTAAGACAAATTATTGATACTATTCTTGAGTATACTTCATCATAAACATCAGTAAAAGCATACATTCCTCCTAAAGACCCAGAAATAAGAATTAAAGCTGTTATTTGTAATACTAGTATTTTTTTCATTTTAGACCCTCTCAAAAGATATCAATCCTAATGGACAGGCTTCTATACATTTTCCGCAGAGAATACATTCGGGATCTCTTTTCATATTGGGAACATCAATTCCCATAGGACAACTATTTATACATGCATTACAGTGAATGCATTTTTCTTCAGTAGAAGGATGCTCGATCATTAAATGTGTAGAAACATGGAGGTAACTAATTTTATTGAATGGTGCAAGAATCGCACCAACAGGACAAAAGTAACGACACCATCCACGCTCAATTATAAAGATTAAAATAAAAAACAGGATAAAAATGACAAGTGCCATATAGAAAAATGCATTTGCTAAATATGTTCCAGGGTTTAATATCATTACAGGTATTGTACCAACAAGAACTCCAACTGGGCATATATCTGTAAACATGAATCCAATAAATATTGGAGTTATTACGACTAAGCCAATAAGAACAAAATATTTTGTATATCTTAAATAATGCTCAACTTTATGTTGACCAATTTTTGCAAATATTGGGAATCTTTTTTTAAGTTTCTTTGGTACTACACCAGTTGTTCTCTGCAGTAAACCAATAGGACATGCCCATCCACAAACAGCTCTTCCGGTTAAAACACCAACAGTACCAAGTATTAGAAGAGGATACGTTATCAGTTTCCACTTGAATTCACCATTAAACACACCAACCTCTATTGCACGCAAAGGACAAGCTGAAGTCGCGGCAGGACATGCATGACAATAAAAAAAAGGATAACAAAAACCTGTCTTTAACCCAAGAGCACCAAGATTAGCTGAAATAAGAAAAATAATTTGAGCTATATACCGTTTAAGCTTCAATAACACTTGGAACTTCATCTAGATCTCTTTCTTTTATATAACGACACTCCAACTAATACTGCAAATAATAATGTAATGATTTCAAAACCTGGTGTACCGTTATCATCACCTCCACCATTTGTAGTGCCATTGCCATTTGGTTTTTCAGAAAGATTTATTTTGGTATCCTTAAGATACTCTATCCATCCGGTACTTGTTTCAACGTTTATAGTATATTGAATGTATGTTGCATCGTCATGACCGAGTGTAGCTGAAACTATATATTTTCCATCCTGCTCAGACATTGAAATATTCTGTAAAGAATCAGGAAAACAAATTCCGGTATTAGCATTACATTCCTGAACCTTCAGCCATACATCTATTATTCCTTCGTCATCTAATTCTGCAGTAAAAGTAACTGTAGATTCTGCAACAGGAGGGTCTGGATCAACAGTTATTGTAGGGTCTGCTGCATTTACTGAGTTTGCTACAAAAAGACTTGTTACTAGCATCATAAAAAATATGATTTTTATGGTTCTCCTCATTTTATATTCCTCCACCTTTACCTGATTAATTCATTCAATATTGGGGCAAGCAGTGGTGTATCTTGTGAATATCCATATGGGATTTCAGTAAAACCATGAATCCCTGCTTCTCTATAGTGGCGCTGCCCATTTTCATTAAATATCACTAGTGTGGGAATAGCGCCCTCCTTCAAATAATTTTCTGAAATACTACCATCAATATCATTCCCAAAAATCCAATCCAGTTCAATACCAAGTTGCGAAACAAATAAACCTCTATATTCCTGTATCTGCTGAATACCTTCCCTTGATTCAATATTGATAGAAAGTATCTCTAAATCAGCTCTACTATAATTTTCATATATCTTTTTTAATTCAATCATTACAACTACACAAGGTCCACACCATGTTGCCCACGTATCAAGGATAACAACTTTTCCTCTATAATCACTTAAATGTTTCTCACTTCCATCAGTTGCTGTAAAAACAAAATCTTCTCCTCCGTTATCAGTTGTTCCATTGTCATTTTCAGAAGTATTAATACAACCCGAAAAAAAAGACGTTGATATAATTATAATAAATACCGCAATAATCACTTTTTTCATATCTGAATCTCCACATAGAGATGCATAGTGATAAAGATATCTAGTTGTAAGTTTCAAGCTTCTTTTTTAATTCTTCTTTTGGATAGGCTCCAACAAGTCGATCGACTAAATTACCATTTTTAAACACAAGTAATGTAGGTATGCTCATAATATGATGTTTAGCTGATGCCAGTGGATTTTCATCAACATTTAGTTTACCAAAAACAATTTTACCATGCATCTCTTTTGCTAATTCTTCAATGACAGGTGTAACCATTCTACATGGACCACACCATGGCGCCCAACAATCAACGACAATAATTCCATATTTTTTTACCGCTTTATCAATATCTGTATCAGTAATTGTAAGTGGTGTATCTGGTAAATTTTCTCCCATATTTTTTCCTCCATTCAAATACTGCTTTTTTAATTCTTCCAATTTTCTCTTTTTAATTTCTTCAAGCTCATCATTCATTTTTACGCATAATAGTAATTCTAATATTATTAATTATCCTGAAGCCATTTTCTTATTCGTAGGTAGCCAATTTTTTTTTCTCCATCCACCCAAAGAATAGGAGCAGTTTTCTGTAACTCTTCAAAAACATCATGAGATTTTGCCTCATCTAATTGTTCTTCACTCCAATCAGTTATTTCATGTGGATATGTAACTATTTTTACATCATCTCTATTAAGCAATAATTCTTTTGTCTGTGTACATTTTGTACAATTTTCTAAAGAAAACAATATTTTTTCAACCATTTCAAATTCCCCATTTATCGTCTAATTTAATATGGGCCAGGCCGAACTTGCATCAGCTTACAGGAGGGATTTTGTTTAAGAAAATCCCATTTTTGACCCATCTTGAATTTTAACAAGGCAATCAGTTCTTACTTACTAAAACCTTTCTTTTTTCTTTTTGGTTTGAGTAGTGTTTTTAGAAATTGGGTCACTACACTATTACGACAGATGTTTTCAATTATTAGCAGTTTTAACAGATACATTTAAATTGTATTATTATATAGTAATTTTATAAATTTTTGCATCTGGGGAGAAAAAGATGGAAAAGAAATTTTTTGGAAAAACTTTGATAGTAGGATTAATAATTCTATTCGTTGGAGCAAGTGTGATACCAAGTGTAAACGGCACAAATATTAGATCAATCGAAGATAATGAAAGAGTTTATGCCTTAGAAGATATGAATTATGTCAAAAATCCATTGGCTAAGGGAGTTGTATTTGAAGATGATTTTGATACAGGAAATACCCCAGGTCAAGACCCAGTTGGATGGGGTGTTTCAGAATTTATAAACTCTGAGGTAGCGATAACAGGTGCGACCTATGTAAGCAGCCCATATTCTGTTGAGCTTTATAATCCTGCAGATAGTGGAATCAACATCTGGCATGGTTTTACTTCACTGTCAGAGGGCGCAGTAGAGTGCCACGTAAAATCAAGTGATGATGGTTGTTTTATCACAACTAGTGAAGAAGAGAACCCAGACCCAGGTGATTGGGGCATACTAGTAGCTTTCTGGAATGGTAAAATTATGTATCTTGGTTCAAGTGGATGGGAAGATTTGGATCCACCGTTTACGTATACTCCAAACACATGGTATCATTTTAGATTTGAGTTTGATTGTGGCACTGATACCTATGATATATACATTGATGATGATCTCAAAAAACAGGATGCATCCATGAAAACTCCATTAACATACTTTGGCTATATATGGATATCATGCGAGTATACCTATGCATGCACTGCATATCTAGACAATGTAAAAATCTCTGAAGCCAATGATCCACCAAACACTCCAGGTACTCCTTTAGGGCCTACAACATTGGGAGTAGGAGAGTCTGGTACATACAGTACAAGTGCTACAGATCCAGAAGGAGACCAAGTGCAGTATCGGTTTGATTGGGATGACGGAACAATTAGTGATTGGACGGATCTTGTAAACTCTGGGGCAACTGCAAGCCAGGATTACTCTTGGGATACGGTTGGGGCGTATGTGGTGAAGGCTCAAGCCCGTGATGAACAAGGTGGTACAAGTGATTGGTCTAGTGGTTTAGCCGTGGTTGTGAATGATCCTCCTGCAACACCAGATATTGATGGAGAAACCAATGGCAAAGTAGGGACAGAACATGAATACACATTTGTTTCAACTGACCCTAATGGAGATATGATCAAGTACATTATCGACTGGGGTGACAACACCACAGATACTACAGAACTCTATGATTCGGGAGTGACGGCAACGATATCACATACTTGGAATACAAAGGGAACCTACATAATTAAAGCGAAAGCAGCGGATGAACATGATGCTGAAAGTGATTGGGGAACTCTAGAAGTGGCAATGCCAAGAGACAAAATAACAATCAACTCATTGTTATCGCGTCTGCTTGAACGATTTCCAAATGCATTCCCTCTGCTAAGACATCTGCTTGGACTGTAAATCTACACTTAAACCATTCTTCTTTCTTTGTTTCTTTTTATTTTACTTATTAAGTTTTGTTTTCTTTAGATTTTTTAAGTTTATATTTTCTAAAATAATGTTTAAAACAACTAAGTTATTTTTAAAAAGGAAAATTTAATTTGTAGCCTTTTTTATCAATGCAAAAGATACTAAATCACCAAAAATTATAAATAATATCATGCATATACATATATACATGAAATTACATGAGGTTATGTAAATGGTAAGAATGACTTTTTCAATACCGGATGAATTAAAGAAAAAACTTGACCAACTACAAGATATAAACTGGTCTGAAATCTTCAAAAACGGTCTTAAAAAGAAACTGGAAATATTAGAAAAACTCCATGCAAAAGGTGAACTATAAATATGGCATGCATCACAATTTCTATAGAAAAATCATTTAAAGAAAGATTAACAAGATTTCCATGGGTAAACTGGTCAGAAATCGGCAGAGAAGAAATGTTAAAGAGATACATATTTGAAAAATATATACGAACTGGAAAAATTACAAATGAGGGATGGAAATTCTGCGAAAAAATCGACTGGCACCCTGTAGATGAACTTCCATTAAAAGAAGAATTCATTAAAAAACTTAGGAAAATACAGAAAGGTTCATACTCTAAAACAATGGGTTCAAAAGATTTAGAACAGTGGTTTGAAGATCTATGACCTTTCAAATAATTATTTCAGAAGAACTCAAAAAGAAATTAGCAGTTCTTAAAAGAAAAGATAAAACTACTTATGCTACATTAAAAAAGAAAATTTTTCAAATTACCTCATCTGATAAAAACTCAATTGAACATTTCAAAAATCTAAGAGGAAATTTGAGTAATTTTAAAAGAGTACATATTGGTGGTTTTGTACTCATCTTCAGAATCAAAGACAACACTATTATTTTTGAAGAATTTGAACATCATGACAAAGTTTATAAAAAAAGACAGTAGGGGATTTTTAATATACATTTATCTGCGATTATTTCTTTATTTAACAAAAACTATAGATATAAGTTATATGGGCCAGGCCAGAATTGAACAGGCGATCTCCGCGTTGTAAGCGCGACGTCATAAGCACCATATATATTATACATCCACTAAATCAAGTCAATGATATCTATAATTTCTATACTCGAGTCTTTTATTTTGATCTTTCTTTTATCAGGTACAAAAAGCAATTTCTTTTTAGCCTTTATTTTTTTAAGATTATTCTCAACTTCTTCAATATTAATTTTTTTACCCCATTTAACCTCTAAGGCAATTTCTGGTTTTTTAAATTTCAATAAGCAACCATCAACATCATAATCTTTTGCTTCAAAAAGAGCTTCTTCAAGATCATATTTTTCAGATATAAACTCTCTAATATTATCCTCAACTATTACTGGCATTATCTCATCAATTATCCTTTCAATTTCTTTTTCATTTAGTTTCCTTTCAGATATGTTATATTTTTCATCTGCATAATAAAATATTCTTGATAATGGTGAAACATGTTTGTAAACAAGTTTATTTTTACCATATACTTTCATTCTTTTTATAATTCCAAATTCCATTAAATTTTTCAAATATTGTTGTATTAAACTAGGATCATCTTTTTTTAATAATTTTCTCGAAAATAAGTAGCTAGATATTTCACCTGAAACTGTTTTACCATTTGCAATTGCTCTTAAAACACCTTCATAAACAGCTGAAATATTTCTTTCTTCTTCAACAAATATTTCCCCAATTAATGCTGGAACGGTCTTTACACTATACATAATAATTCTTGCAATTATTTTCCTTGGATCTTCTTTCTCATCAAAATATTCTATCATTAAAGGTTCTCTTAGAAGGATAGCCATCTCCAACAATTGTTTCTTATCCATCTTATACTTTTTTAGATGTTTTAAAGTATCTTTCAAATTGATTATTGAAATAGGAACCTCTGCAAAAAAACCAAGTATTGGTGATTTAGACGAAAATAGTTTTTTTGAAAGATATAAAGTTGAAGAAAGCAAAATGAGTTTTCCACGTTTTTCTGTGTAGTGAATAAAATCAAAAAAACCGTCATCTAATCGATGGAACTCATCTATTGCTATAGTTTTTTCATTTGATAGTTCCCTTTCAATTAATGTTGTAAAAGTATCATATGTTATCTCTTTTCTGTCTTTTTTTGAAAGTATACTACGATCTCTTTTTACAAAGAAGTATTCGTCATATTTTAAAAAATTTTCAACGAGAAATGTTTTCCCAGTTTTTCTTCTGCCAAATATCAAAAGCCATTTTTTTATCTTTTTGATATTATTAACCTCAAATCTTTCTATAATCATCATAAGTATAATGGTCATTATACTTTTTATATTTTTCTACCTAAACATTAAAAACCAAAAGAAAACAAGTTAGATGGGCCAGGCCGGAGTTATTTCTATCAACAGGTAAAACAATGTCAACCTAACCCTATTTTTACCTGTTGGTTGACGTATGGAGGTAATAATAATGTGTAATTTAAATACTGCGATTAGAGTGGATGCTAAACGATATAAAATACCAAATAAACAATTATTCATTCTACATGAATTACATCACCAAGAAAATGGCAATCGTAAACCAAGAAATCTTGCAGATCTATTAGATACAATCATATAAAAATCAAGGTTTTGATATGAATGATAAGTCAATTTACAATCAAATGACAAAGGCCGAAAAAGAAGTTGCTGAATTGTTAAAGACTTTAGGTATTAAATGGTCATATGAGCATCCAGTTTTTGTGTGGGATGAAAATAAGAGGCCAAGAGTTTGGGCACCAGACTTTTTTCTCGTTCAATTTGGAGTTTATCTTGAAGTTTGTGGTTCAGAAAAATTTGATTATAATTATAGAAGAAAGATATTTGATAACAATGGATATGATGTGATTTTTTTACATTTATATAAGGAAAAATATAAGTGGATTTACCATCTTTTAAGTTATCTTGATAGAATTATCAGATGCAGATATCGTAAATTAAATGAAATCCTCAAATAGGTGAATAGAGAACAATAATAATAGTACATAGCTTTGTAATAAAAGTCTTATTTTAAAAAGAGTAAAAGTTTTTGTAACATTGGGAATTGTTCAAGAACCTGATACAACAATCCTATACTTGTTTCTTTATTTCTAGGCATTGATACCGTTAGTTCACCCCAAGGACCTTCATCATCATATATATCCTTTGCTTTACATTTGATTGTATAATTACCTTGATTTGACCATGTGTGTGATTTAGTAATTATTATACCAGAATTATAGGGTCCAATCCATCCAGTGTTAGTATTATCATCCCAATCTATGTAATACCAAATATGTAATCCTTCTGGATCATTTGAAGTAAATGTATAAGGATAAGATGTTCCAGCATTCCCATTAATAGGTCCATTAATATCAGGTTGAGATGGGGGTGAGTTACCATCTTGTATCCAAGCCCAAGTAGTATCATCAGTTGAGTTTCCACTATCATCTATAACTGTTAAGGTAACTGTATAATTCCCAGGCGCTGTATAAGTATGTTGTGGGTTTTGTTCATCTGAATTAAAAGTATCTCCAAAATCCCAATGAAAAGTATAAGGAGAGTTCCCACCCTCTGCATGCCCCTCAAATTGAACAGGTTCATTTATTAATCCATAGTATGGTCCGTTTGCATCAGCTTCAAGTTCCCCTACACTAAATGCATATAAATAATGGCCTCTAGAACCTATATAAACTGTTCCATCTTCACCAATTGCAGGAGCAGATTCACAATCACCGATAGATTTTCTCCATTTTTCATTTCCATTAGAATTAAAAGCAATTATTTCTTCGCCTTCACTTATCCCAACATAAATAGTTCCGTCTATAGAATTGCATGGTGTTCCTCCTCTCATTGTTCCATCAACATCAATTTGCCAAATAATTGAACCATCATATGGATTTATTGCATAGAGGGTTTTATACCCAGCATATATGGTCCCGTCCTGTCCAATTGTTGGAGATGTTCCAGCACCAACACTTGTTTTCCATTTAATTGAACCATCTGGATTTACAGCGTGAAGATTCCTATCTAGAGAGACAACATAAATTGTTCCATCATCGCCAATACATGGACTTGTCCGAATCCAATCTCCCGTTTTATATTTCCACTTCAGAGTTCCATTATTTGGTGAAAGAGCATAAAGATAAGTATCATGAGAACCACAATAGATTGTCCCATCTTCACTAATAGCAGGTGATGAATAAACGACATGATTTGTTTTATAAGACCATTTTTTTGTTCCATTTGGATAAAGAGATACAATGTAACCAACAGGTGGATAATCTCCTCCATAGCTAAAATAAATCATTCCATCATTATCTATTGCGGGGGAAGAAAAAATACTTGATCTTCCTCCTACACTATATTTCCATTTTAATGTGCCATTTGGATAAAAAGCATAAAGATAACTAGGTTCCCCATAGATTGTTCCAAAATAAATTATTCCATTTTCATCAATAGCTGGAGCACCTTCAATATAAAAAAAAGTTTGATATTTCCATTTTAATGTGCCATTTGGATATATTACATAAAAAGATGTTGAACCTATATAGATATTACCATCATCATCAATCACAATATCTCCTATGGCCATATCCCCTGTATCAAATTTCCATTTATTAGCACCATTATTATCATGACTACTATATGGGCTTCTTCCTGTATGTCTAGTATCATGACAATACATTGGCCAAGGTGAATCCATTGGACCGCCTAATGGTTGTGTTAGTTTTTCTGTAGTAACAACATCTTGGGATATGCTCACTTCATATTCTTGGTATTCATCCATAGAAGATTGTTCTACATAATCTGGTATTTCATCAACACTATAGCAATCATAATACTCAGGATACAAATATCTACTATAATCATTGGTTGATTGCTCTGTTGACTCAATGTTAGTTCCAAAAGATAGTGGTGCTAGTGATGAAACAACAAACAAAGCTATGATTCCAACAATAATTGTTGTTTTCATAGATGACGTAATAAAACCTCCTTGAATAATGGAAAATACTGTAAAAATCTCATAAATAGAGTATTGGTTAGTGCTTTGTTTCTTGGAATTGTCACATAAAGTGTCTCCCAAGTTGTTGCATCATAAATGTCTTTTACGCCAACTCTGACAGCATATGTACCATGCAAAAGCCAACTATGTGACCTGCTTATTGGTGTTCCAGATGATACATATTCAGACCATCCAGTATTTGTGTCATCACCCCAGTCGAAATAATAAGAAATATCATCGCCATCAAGGTCACTTGAAGTAGCTGTGTAGGTATATATTGAAAATGGTTTGCCATTTAATGGTCCATCAATGTCAGGTGTTTCTGGGAAATTGTCATCAAAAGGCTCAATGGCATATAGATAATCATCCCAAGAACCAACATAAATAATTCCGTTTTCATCAATTGCAGCAGAACCATGAATTGAATCATCAGTATGAAATAACCATTTAAAAGTGCCATCAGGATTAAAGGCATAGAGATTACCACTCCATCCACCAACATAGACAGTTCCGAACTTGTCAATAGCTGGTGATGCACTCACTGCTGAATCACCTACTTCATATTGCCAGTTAATAGTGCTATCTGGATTAATACTGTAAATATATGCACCCGACGAACCTTTGTAAGCTACTGCATAAATAGTTCCATCCTCTGCACGTGCAGGTGAAGAAACTACATTACTTCCAAGATTCAAATGCCATTTATAAGTCCCATTCGGATATAAAGCATAAAGAGCACCTGATTCAACTCCACCGAAATAAATTGTTCCATCATCAGCTATTGTTGGGTCTGATGCTATTACGCATCCTGCGTTATATTTCCATTTGATTGTTCCATTTGGATAAAACGCATACATATAATTGTCACTAGAACCACAATAAATTATACCATCATCTCCAATGGCGGGAGAAGTATGTACATTTCCACCAGTTTTATATTCCCATTTAAGTGTTCCATTTGGGTAGAATGCATATATCTTTTTATTATGGTCTCCAAAGTAAATTACTCCATCATTACCGATTGCTGGTGAGCTTGTTACATCATTATCTAAATGATATTTCCATTTTTTTGTTCCATTTGGGTGCAATGCATAAAAAGAACCATCATTGCCATACGAAGTCCCAAAATAAATGTTACCATTTTCATCAATAGCAGCAGCAGATTCAACCCATCCATCCAATTTTCCATATTGCCATTTTAGGCTTCCATCTGGATTAATTGCATAAAAATCAAACCATCCTCCAGTATAAATTGTTCCATTTTCATCAATTACAGGGGATGAAAATACTGAACCATCCGTTTTCAGCCTCCATTTTAATGAACGCCAATTTCCTTCTTTACCATAAGGACTACGACCAGTATGTTTAGCATCATGTTGGAACATAGACCAAGCGCTATCCATTGGACCATCAGAAGATGTTGACTCTGGTTCAATTTCTTTTGATATTGTAAGGTTATATCCCAACACAATCGGTGTCAAAGCTGAAGCAACAAACAGGAATATGATTCCAATGGTTAGGATGTTTTTATTCAAACTTCGCCTCCCTCTACAAATAACATCTGATACAGAGTATATAAATCTTTTAACTCCAAGGATTCTAAAGGCAAATATACCTTACTTAAGAATATATAAAAGGTAATTATTGGTATTACATACAATCCAATATGAAATATAATTTATTATATTGAATTTTAAGCCATCCATATATTTCAATCATAACTATATATATACTACCAAGAGGTGTACCTTCATTCTCTAAATATAAATTATACAACTTTTCTTGTTGCATTGAAAAATAAATTAAAATCTCATCAATTTTCTCACAGATTTTAGGAAATGGAGGGTCGGTTTCACAATTACAATCCTCAACACTCTCATCATTCACAACAGATGTTTTACTTTCAATTGCAAATACAGGTTGAATACCTACTCCAATAAACAAAAAGATAATACCAACTACCAAACCTTTCCTAAATATCATATTATTAGACATTATATCATCTCCAATATTCATATTCCAAAATAATTAAAAAATACAAGAGGTCTTAATAATCTACCTAATGGAATCCAGTCAATTATGCCCCCTGGGGCATAAAATCGTTGTATACCTCTATTATTATAATATTTACTTTCCAAAACGGTTTTATCTATATTGAGTGTGACCATGGCCTTATAAAAATTGTAATTATAATGTGGTTCATACCCACTACCTAAATTATACCACTCGGTTTGACCTGGATTTAAATTAATATTTACTATCTTCGAAGTAAATACATGTTCTAAATATTCTGCTCCGCTATAATAATAAACTTTAATGTCTATGTTAATTTTTCCAGATGCTTGGTAATTCCTCTGATTTTTAATTTTCACCTTTAAGTCAAAATCATAATCCGCTCCAGCTCGCCAAGCATCAACCCAAATCCCTATTATTAAAAGGTCGGGTAATCCAGATGTAGATTTAACATTTTTAATATTTATTATTTCTTGTTTAATTGACTTAGTCTCAGTTAATGCATTAATAGATGGAACAATACTCATACCAATGAACAAAAAGATAACACTCATCACAACAGCTTTACTCATTATATCTTTATTCATATTATCCTCCCTCTACAAGTTTACATCATCAACAACTTCACAATTACAATCCTCAACACCCTCATTTTTTACAATAGGTGTTTTAGTTTCAACACTTAATACAGGTTGAACCCCAACTCCAATAAACAAAAAGATTATTCCAATTACAAGGATTTTCAAATATTTTTCCTCCCTCTAATAATATTCTAATCTAGTTAATGGTATTTAAAACCTGTATACAAATTTATGAGGAAATGTCGAAAATAATTGACCATTACAAATAGTAGCAAGATTTATTGTGCAAAACAACCATTAGCACGGATTATTGTGCAAAGCCCTCATTATAGAAACATATAAATCTTAGTGACAAAACAGTAAAAAATCAGCATAAAAACCATATAAAATTGTATAATAAAAAAACAAATAGACCGCTTATAAACATGATTGAAATGGTGATTACAAAGGCTACGACTGATAATCAAAAACCTAACCAATAAATATAATAAAAAAATATTTGTAACATTGTAAACTATCATCTAAAAACCCACCACCCGCAAGCTACGTTCAAAATCCGGTTGGTAAAATCATAAACAGCCGCAATAAAAATCTATCTCATCTCCCTGAAGAAAAAACACATTTTTCTCATTTCCAAAATCCGGTTGGTAAAAATCCCCTTAGCCCTGTCCAAAATGTATCTAAAAAACCTCTAATATTTCCACAATCCGGGTGGTAGAGTGGATCCACAATTCGGGTGGTAAACCTTTTAAAAAATCTATATATCAAATTATAATAGGATAAGAAATAGTATATTTCAAAAGATTATAGTTCAGTTATTTTTCTGATTACAATCTTTTTTTTAGCTGGATAATAATCTACTCTCACTTTTTCTTTATTTTCGAAGTTTGCAACATTAGCGATTTGTTTACCGACATAGATACGATAAGCTCCATCTTTATCTTTGAATACCTTACCTATGTCTACAATTGGTTTTTCAGCCATTTCTTTACAAATCCGTTAACTTCTTTAAATAATTATTCTTTACAGATATTTACATATCCGTAATGTTTAAATAGTAATAAGTATTACATAACTGTAAATATTTGTAAAGGTTGAATAGTTTAAATGATAATAATTAAAGAAATGTGGAGGCAATTTGAAAGATTTATGCTTACACGACTACATTATAATCCTAAAACAACAGTAAAGGAAAGAGTTCGTAAACTCAGACATCTTGAGAAACATGGTATTGATTTATTAAATTTTGATCCAGATCAAGTATATGACTATTTTGCTAAAAGAATCGAAGGAGGAACATATGGATATCAGTTAAACCACTATATTAAAGCGTTAAATTCCTGGTGCAAATTTAGAGAAATAAAACACAAGTTTACATGTTATAAGGAATTTGAAAAGCCAATAAAAATTCCAACTGTAAAAGATATAAATCTTGTTCTAAAAAATTGTGATAGAAGCAGAAAAGGTAAACGAACTAAGACTGTTATCTATTTATTAGCAAACAGTGGTATGAGAATTGGGGAACTGTGCAACCTGAAATTAGATAATATTGATTGGAATAAAAATGAGCTTATTGTAACTGGAAAAGGATTAAAGACAAGAATTATCCCAGTTAAAAAATATGTTCTCCATGGGAAGCAACATCCAAGTTTAATAAATTATATAAAACATCACAGATCAAAAACTCAAAAATCATATGTTTTTACCAAAAAATCTAAAAGATTTACAGAAGCTCAAGCTCGTAAAGATATAAAAGAGGTAGCGAGAAAAGCAGGAGTAGGTTGGATTCATCCTCATTCATTACGTCATTTTTATGCTACAAATCTACTAAAACATGGTATTCATGTTAAAATTGTTCAGATTATTTTAGGTCATTCAAATATCAAAACAACCTCTAGATATCTTCACGCTGTTGACTATGATATCAGACAGGCAATAGAAGAAACATCATTTGATAATATTTTATGTCAAGAGAAAGAGCCAACTGTATATAATTTTTCGACAATCTTGACAAGTTCTATAGGAGAATTTAGAAATGGGCCAGGCCGGAATTGAACAGGCGACCTCCGCGTTGTAAGCGCGACGTCATAACCACTAGACCACTGGCCCTTGTTACTATTGTAACATTATTTTTGTTTTATTATAACTTTATATTTATATCATATTCTTAACAGGAATGAAATAGTTCTTTCTTTGGTTTTTATGAACATGAGATATTTAACCACGCGCTTGAATTAGAAACCATGAAATACTTAAGGGATTAAATGATTTTTCATTATTATTTTATATTGGCCAAAACGCTGAGAATCTGATTGGTTTGGTTACTATCTAGCACAAATCTCGTATTGTCTGATTGATGTGAGGATGAGTAACTATTGAAATGTTACTTCTTTTTCCCGCGTGTACATCCCATTATATTTCCACCCTTGTCAAATTTGGAGTCACCCACAGCAGTTGCTTTAAAAGGATAAGTACAGACACGAGTATTTTCATCTCTAAACTTACATTTGACACATTTCATTAAATCACCTTAAACGTCGCCAACCACCTGGAGTCATTTTTTCAACAATCAATCCTCCATCAGAACTTACTGAAAGCTGGTAATCTTTTGAATTTTCATATCCCAACGGTCCTTCAACAGCAGTTGTTAATTGCAACAGTTCATCATCTCTTAGAATCAGTTCTTTAACAGTTTTTTCCCTCCGACTTTTCCTTTTCATCTTGTCCATATATAACCCGCATTATTTATTTTCCTTTTTCTTCTCTGAGTCTTTTGTCATAACAACCCTCGCATATACCTGCAAAATTATTTGAAAAATTTAATCTCAAATCACATTTCTCACAATTAGCCATGCTGCTCCCATGACCTATAATTTCATAACATTTCTTGCTTTAAAAAACCAATCCTTGGTTTCGTGGGGAGGATAAAAAGATTATTAAAAATCAAGAGGTGTTTATTTCCATCTATTAACCTTACCGCCTCTTTTAATCAATATTTCACCACAACTAGGACATATGATAGTGCCTTCTCCTCGTCCACTAACAGTATCTCCATTTCCTTTACCAGAAAAAGGTAAACGCCAGCCACATTTCTTACATTTAATGTGAATCATACATTATTTCCCATTTACACACAATATCATAACAGTTATGTTAAAATACTATTTCCGTTTTTTTAATAAATACTTTGCATCTTTATCAAGATCTACAAAAAAATCTGTAACCTCCTTAAGCTTATGAGATGTGGTTTTACCAAAGGCTACCACCTCTGCTCTGCAACCCAAGCTTTTTGCATGTTCTAACAAGTCGGAGAAATCCCCATCTCCACTTACCAATACAACTGTATCTAGTTTCGGCGCTAGCCTCATAACATCCATCGCCATTCCTACATCCCAATCACCTTTTTTAGCTCCGCCATAAAAAACTTGTAGATCCTTTGATTTTACTTCAAAACCCATCTCAGACAATACATTATAAAACGTGATCTCATCCTTCACATCTGCTTTTATAACATATGCTATGGCTCTAATGAGTTTCCTACCTGCGATAGCTTCTTTTAAGATTGTCTTGAAATTAGCTTTACTGCCGTGTAACTGCCTTGCAGAATAGTACATGTTTTGTGTGTCTACAAACACGCCGATTCTCTGATCTATCTGTTGTGATTTTGTCATATATTCATCTAACAACCTGTTTTTCTTTAAAAAATCAACCCTATATTTTTGGAAGGTAAAAAGATGCAAAAACAATCATTTAGGATGTTTTTCTTTTCTCTTTTTTTTACGTTCCTTTCTTTCCTTCTTTGTTAAAGGCCCAGGTTTCTTTCCTGGAGATATATCTCTTCTACCCTTAGCCTTACCCATATTATCTTCCTCCTTTATTCATAATCATAAAGATGGATAGAAAAATGCAGTTAAAATATTTACTATTTGTAGTAGTGTATATAGATTTTGTGTAGGATAAAAAGGGATTAAAAAATTATATGAAGATAAATGATACCAAATCGAAGGTGAAACTTCTAAAATACTTTAAATAAAACAACAGCGTTTCATTTTGCTTGAAAGATGTTAACTATGGGTACCGAAGGAGAAACATCACAAATATATAACACAATAAATGTATTACTAGCTGAAAAGCGAACATCTCTTGCTGTGTTGAGAACGGCGATAGCCATATTCACATTGCCCATATCTGTATTCACTGTTTTAATTGCAACATCAAGATATTATGATGTTTCTGCAGTCCTTCATTTTATCATTCCATTGCTAACCATCTGCTCCATCCTTGTTTTTTTAGGAACCTATTTTATTTATCGATCATTCAAAAAAATCAAAAGGATAGACCATACAATACGAGAAATCAAGATGAAAAAAGAATGCATGCACGATATTCTTGAAGATTAAATCACAAAATCAAGAAATTAATACGAAATTAAACATCTTGATAGTCGAAAAACTGGTTAGAGAATAACAGGTTAAAAGGAGGTAGATAAGTATCGGAAAAAAGAAAGGTCTTTTCCATTGGTTGAGAAAAGTTCACCCAGAAGAGGATGAAAAAATCGTACCTAAACATACAAGAAAACCCCACTTGGCGAAGAAAAAAGAATGAAAAGTTAAAAGATAGAACAAAATTTACTGAAAAATAACTTTATGTTCTATCTTTCAACTTTAATCTCCAGTTGCTTCCAATTACTATCCATTCCTCGTAATGGAGAAATTGCACCCTGTATTGTCCCCCCTAAAAACTCTTTAGAAAATTCATTTAATTCAATTGCTTTACCATCAATCAATAAACTAACTTCCAATGAAATCACCTCAAAAACATATTCCTCTATCGAACTTAAATTTTTCTTTTACAAAAACCACAAAACATACGTGGCATTTATTGTCTGAATTGGGTATTTTATAAGAAAATAAACAGTATTTTTATACACTATCTAATTGTCAAATTAGTGTGCAAACCATGGAGATATGTCACCCCCCGCTCTAAATTGTTAACACGTCCTCCAATTTAAGTGCTTTCACAAGTCGTTCATACCAACCGGTATCCCGTTGTCCAGAGTATCTTTCCTCTGGGTAAGTATCAATTACAGAGTGATACTTACCA
>JAHWGK010000080.1 GCA_020054495.1 Thermoplasmata archaeon
ATTTTTCATGTTGCATCATCTCAAATATCGATATGCAACACGAGCTAATCAAGAATTATCATACCATCTTTTTTTTAAAATAATTAATTATTTTTTTATGATTTTAAAATCTAGACTTTTAATTTATTTATAATAGATATAAATAACTTTCAGAATTTTAATAATACTTATTAAAATGATTTATATATCTACAGCAATGGCTATAAAAGAAAGAGTGGTTCAGGTTTTTCTTAAACTATTTATTAAAATCCTAGCTCGAATTAATAATCGGAGATTCCTGCGCATTTTTTTTATTATTTCACAAATTTTTAAGGAGGAAATTAAGATGAACAATGCATTAATTATATATTTTTCAAAAACGAACAATACTAAAAAAGTTGCATTAGCAATAAAAAAAGGTTTAGAAAAAAATGGAATGAATATAACAATCAAAAAAATCGATGAAATAAAGGAAAAAGAACTCTATAACTATGATCTTGTGTGTTTTGGTTCACCTGTTGTTCATTCACTTCCGCCAACACCTGTTTTTGAGTTTTTAAAAAATAACAAAAAAAATTATCAAGATAATGGAGAAGTGTATTTACCCGCTCCAAAGCTACCTAATAAAAACGCTTTGATATTTGTCACCTATTCAGGTCCACATTGCGGTATTTCAGAAGCACTACCAGTAGGAAAATATATACGCCAATTTTTTGAACATCTTGGATTTAATATAATAGATGAATGGTATGAAATAGGAGAGTTCCATAGTTGGGAAGAAGGAAGCACAAAGGGTACAATGGGTGATATAAGAGGGAGACCAAATACTGAGGATTTAGCACTTGTTGAGTTAAAAACAATACAACTTACAAAATCACTTTAAATTAGGAAAGTTTTATAAATAATTTTATGTTATTTTTTCTATATATGTGATATTTTTATAAATTAGGTAGGAGGTAAAGATATGTTAAAAAAAATAACAACAATCTTATTAGGTATGGTACTAATAACTTATGCTTTTATAATATCGACAGCTGGTACACAAGAAAACGAAAATGATGTTTTACTTTCAAATCTAGAGCCTCCGAATGATTTTAATTTAGATGCATATTGTGGAGGCTATGCATTTTGGGAGGACTTATACAGAGTTCAAATCGATAGTGAAGGAAATGGGGTTTATTCAATAGGGTATTCAGAAGATAGGGAAAAAGCTGAATATACTGAAATAGATCAATTTACCTTAGACCAAAGTGAAATGAATTTTCTGTGGGATGAAATCGTTAATAATGATTTTTTCAACTTAAATGAGATATATTCTGAATCAGATATTTTCCCTGACACAGATATTGAAATATCTGGAGGGACCTTTGCTAATATAATCGTAATTGGTAATGGTCAAGAACACATGGTAGAAACTCGACATATCGGTGTTCCTCAGTTTGATAATATCATGACAGCGATAAATACAGTAACACCAGGGGAAAATGATCTGTTTTATAATGGTCTTTTAAATATTCCACCATTTGCACCTGAGAGTCCAACAGGTCCAACAAATGGTGATTACCGACAAGAACACACCTATACAACCTCAGCAATTGATCTTGATAATGACAATTTGTATTATAAATTTGACTGGGGAGATGGCGATATTAGTGAGTGGACAGGTCCTTTTGAATCTGGAGAAATAGCAAGTGAAAAACATAAGTGGAGCAATCAAGGTGACTACGAAATAAAAGCGAAAGTTATAGATGACCCTAATGGAGATGGAGATTTATCAGATGGAATAGAAAGTACGTGGTCCCAATCGTTAATTGTTACAATGCCAAAGGTAAAAGCTACTAATCTAGTATTTCAAAGATTATTAGATAAATTTATTAATTTATTTCCAAACTTTGTTTATTTTGTTTATTTATTTGATCTATCAAATGTCGATATCCCAAAAATTAGTTTGCTGGATGAAGCTCCACCTGCAACAGAAATTAAGTTAGATGAAGAAAAATGTGAGATAACAATCACTATTCGTATTCAAATCTGGGGAGAGGGAGCATCTAGTGATTTGGCCAGTTCCATGGAAACTGCAATTGAGAATTTATTGAATAAAGATAAAAATGGAAATACTTGGAAAATAAAATGTCCTAAAGAAGAGTGTACTAAGGAGGATCCAGGGTGCACTCTTAAATTTGATTTTATAATTAAATATGCAGGTACCACACGCCCTGAAACTGGAGAAGGGTATCACGTTTATTACGTTGAACCTAAGCAGAGTAAGGTAAATAACAATGAATTAGGCGGACGCAGATTTGTTTCACATACAATGACTGCAGATGCTAATCACAATGATAATATTGTTGATTGGCCACGTCCTAATGATAAAACAAGTAATTTACCACCACCACCAAGGACACCTATCATTCATAATGGTAGTACCGTTGGTTGCCTTCATGCAGATGACCTTGTTGGTACCTGGGCTCATGAGTTTTTACATTGTTTAGGCCTTGCTGATAAATATACTTCGGAATGGGTGGATGCAGATGGTGACAATGTCAGAGATGCAGATGAAGTTACTACAAAACCAAAGGATGGGCATAAAGACGACATTATGGCTAATGCGACCAAATGGTTAATGCAATCTGCACTTAATCTAACATTGGATCGAATAAATTTGAAATGTCCATGTAAATGTTGCCCTGTAGATGATAACTCAACACCTGAAACCAAAATTGAAACACCTGGTAATGGATCACAAGTTTCAAGTCCAATAATTGTTGGAGGATATGCTGATGATGGTGCTGGTGGATCAGGTGTAGCTTTATTGGATTATTTATTGGAATGGGATGGTGGTAATTTTGATGGTGAAGATTATCCAATTGATCCTCCCGAGCAATATGTTGAGTTTAATATTGGGCCGATAGATTTAAGTAATTATATTGAGGAAGGCGAATGGATAACAATAACTGTATATGCAACTGACGCAGCTGCTAATACTGGTTCTGATACTGTGACGGTTATATGGGATGAAGGGGATACAACTCCACCTGTAACAGAAAAAACAATTGGTGAACCAAATGAGGAAGAGGGGTATATTATTTGGCCTCACACGCCAATAACATTTGATGCAACAGATGATGAATCAGGTGTCAATTATATCCATTACGAAGTCTGGTGGGATTCAGATGGAGATGGAATAGTAGACACTTTAATGGGTTCTGAAGAAGTATATGATGTAACATTAACCTTTTCAGTTAATATGTGGGGAGTGCCCTTTGGAATTATTGAACTAAGATGGTACGCAGTTGACAATGCAGGTAATGTTGAGGATATGCATTACCAGGAACACTATGTAATGCCTTAAAAATTAAAAGTTGAACATATATATCTATTGGGATTTAAACCCGAGGCCTCCTCAATACCAAGGAGTACGAAGATAGATAACAATAAACTCTTAGAATATTTAGAAATCATCAAATTAAAGGGATTAACAAATTCTTTGAGAAACATTTATATTCTATATCATATGTTATATTTTTTATATTAGGGGGTAAATATGAGAGATCATCATAGTATTAGAAAGTATCATTTTTTTGAAAATGCTAAAAATATGAAAGGAATATGGTTTCATCTTATTGGACTTGCTGCAATTATCTGGTTTTGTATAAGAGTGCTTCCAGCACCTCATCGATCACGATATCCTTGCCAGCAGGTATCTATATTTGTAGCCCTTGGATATATTGCGTTTTGGGGGACATTATTCACTGCTCTACGTCTTTGGCTTCCACATGCACGATGGCGTGTATCAAAAATGGCGCCATCTATTGTAGCTATTTTTATGGTATTAATCATGATATCAGGAGTAGGTTTTGCTGTAAATTTCCTCGAAAGTCAACCTTCTCAAACTTGGAATCCTGTTCCAAAAGAACCAATTGGTACGCCACAGGGAATAAACCCTGGACGATTAGTATGGGTTTGGAATCCAGATGCAACTGAAGAAGAACTCACTGGGTATTGGTGGAACACAGAAAATAATAACCAGGAAGAAATAGATCAAATGTATTCAGATGGTCTACAACAACTTGCAGGCGAGGAAGATGATTATGATGCTTGGGAGGCATTATTCCATTACTTCAACATTGAACATGGAAAAGGCGATGTCGGATATCAACCTGGTGAGAAAATATCAATTAAAATCAATATGAATAATGGCTATTCCGGGCCTTATACAAGCGAATATGATGATGTTGACGCAAATCCCTATGTTGTCAAAGCATTACTAAAACAATTGCGTGATGTTGTTGGTGTCGCTGAAGAGGACATTACTGTTTATGATGCATCTCGTAAGTTGATGAATTGGTTCTATAATAGAGTGTATTATGAAGAGTTCCCAGCTGATCCTTTGATTCCTGAGTTTCCAGAGGTTCATTTTGTCGACATGTACGGTGGGGCAGAAGGAAGAGAACAAGTTGTCGCAAGTGATGAACGTGTATATTTTGCCGCAGGATCCTGTGCATATCGGACGCTCCCAACTGTTGTCACCGAGGCTGATTATATGATAAATATGCCTATTACAAAACGTCATGTTGCCGAGCGAGTAACCCTTGCAGGAAAGAACTGGTTTGGAACATGGATGGAAGATGTTTTTTCTGTCCATGAGTACCATACTATGGGTTTTTCACAGATGGGCAATCCTGCTCCTCAGGCAGACCTTGTCGGCCATGAACAACTTGGTGGAAACACACTGCTACTCATAGGTGATGGAACCTATGCTTGCCGGTATGGGAATTCTGATATTAGCAAGTTTGAAATGTATCCCTTTAACGGAGATTGGATGAATAGTTTGTTCTTTTCCCAGGACTCAGTTGCACTTGATTCAGTTATGTTTGATTTCTTTATGCTTGAAGGGACAGGAGGCGGACCAAGTGAGGGGGCACAAAATTATCTACATCAACAGGCAGAGCCCCCTGAGAATCTTTATGATCCTGAAAACGATGGCGTATATGTCTCAGATAGTATGGGTGTTCATGAGCATTGGGACCCAGATGTTGATATCTTTTCTAAAGAACGATATTCAGGTGTAGCAGGAGATGGTATTGATTATATTCCAATTGGGCAGGAACATGCAACACCGGGAATTACTATTTCATCTCCAAAAGAAAAACATCTGTATATTGCTGGAAATGAGATCCGATATTTTAATTTTCTTTCCCTTACTCTAATTATAGGTAAGATTGATGTAGAAACAGAGATTGGTGGGATTGATGGTGATATAACTAAGGTTGAGTTTTACATTGATGGAGAATTAAAAGAAACAGACTATGATGAGCCATATGGATGGAATTGGAAAAGTCTATCGTTCTTTAGGCATGAGCTTAAGGCAACAGTCTTTTTTGATGAAAGATCTGTCGCTAGTGATACCGTAGTGGTATGGAAGTTGTTCTAATTTTCTTCTATGATAATTCATGAGGGTTATGAACCTCGTTCATAGCCTTCGTGTTGCATTTTTTCCATTAACTTTAT
>JAHWGK010000081.1 GCA_020054495.1 Thermoplasmata archaeon
CAGTTACTTTGATTACAACCGTGAGTATTTTAAATATTAAGGAATTGCCTGAGCTAAGAGATTTTATTCTTAATAAAAATATTGCTTGGCAGATTCAGATTGCTATGCCTGAGGGTAGATTTTCAGAAAATTACGCTTTATCCAAGGAGGAGTATTACTCTGTTGCTCTTTTTATTGCTTCAATGAAGAAGAAATATTCATCAAAAGAAATGCCAGTTATTGGCGCACATTGTATAGGATACAATTCCAAGCATTTCCCAGAACTAGGTCTATACCCTAGCTGGAACGGATGTCAAGCAGGGATAGGAGCTATTGGCATTAAAAGTAATGGTGACATCATTGGTTGTCTTGCAATACCAGAAGATTCATATATTGAAGGAAATATTAGAGAACGAAGCTTGGTTGATATTTGGAATGATCCAAAGGCGTTTTCTTATACCAGAAATTTTATGGTTGAGAATCTTGGAGAAAATTGTACAGGTTGCAAATATGGAGCAATTTGTAAAGGTGGATGTATGGGTATGTCTTTTGGATTTACAAAAAAACCGCATAACCATCCTTATTGTTTTTATAAAATCGAAGATGAAATCTTAAAGAATGATTGAATGTAGAAGGGTTAATGATAAAATGGAAGGGTCTAAATTTTATGGAAATCCAAATGTTACTGTTTGGGAAATTACACTAAAATGTAACTTAAATTGTATGCATTGCGGGTCATCGGCTGGAAAAACAAGATTAGATGAACTTAATACCAATGAGTCCCTTCAACTATGTCGTGATTTATCTGACATTGGATTTAAAGGTATTACACTAATGGGCGGTGAAGTTTTTCTCCGGAAAGATTGGCCGGTTATATCAAAAGAAATCAAAGATCTTGGTTTGATACTATCAATTATATCAAATGGCTTTTTTAACCCAGATAAAATTGTTCCACAACTAGTTGATCTAGATGTTGACTGTTTCATGATAGGTATGGATGGTGCTACTCCTGAAACCCAGGATAAAATTAGAAATACTAAAGGTGCCTATGATAAAGCAAAGGCATTTGTTCAAGCAGCAAATAAAGTAAATATACCAGTTGGTATAATTACTACAGCACATAAATTAAATTTCCAAGAGTTACCAAAAATTCGTGATTTTGTTCTTAACGAAGGAATTTTTTGGCAGATTCAACAAGCTGTCCCTATTGGAAGATTTTCAAAAGATATGCTGTTATCCAAAGAGGATTACTATTCCTTAGGTTTATTTGTTCATACATTACAAAAAAAATACGCTGGGGAAAAAATTCAATTTATTGGAAATCACAACTTAGGCTTTAATTCAAGTATTATTCCGGATCTTAGCCCAATAAAATGGGACGGTTGTATTGCAGGAAAATCGATTTTGGGAATTCAAAGTAATGGAAATGTTAAAGGATGTCTAGCATTATCTGATAAATTTGTCGAGGGGAATATCAGAGAGAGAAGCATTAAAGAAATTTGGAATGACCCCAACACTTTTGCATATAACAGAAACTTTAAAATTAGCGACTTAGGTGAAAACTGTAAAGACTGCAAATATGGTAAAGATTGTAAAGGGGGATGTACCACTAGATCAGATAGCATTACTGGAATTCCACATAATGATCCGTATTGTTTTTACAAAATTGAAAATGCTTTAGAAATAAAATAAACTAATAACTAGGTTTTTAATACATTATACAGGCATGAAGCTAAATCTTGGATGTGGAAATACTTACAAAGATGGATTTATCAATATTGATGCGTATAATAATACAGTTGCTGACGAACAAATGTTAGTAGACGATTTACAGTATCCTTCAAATTCAGTAGAACAAATTGAAGCACAACAGCTTATAGAACATCTTGGTTTTTTCAAAACAGTATACTCCTTGGCTGAATGGTTCAGAGTTTTAAAACCAGAAGGAACATTAACAATAGAAACACCAGATTTAGAGACATCCTTTAAAAAATTTCTGGATGGGGACCTTGAAGTAAAGAAAAATGTTATCACTTGGATATATGGACATGAATCTGAAGGAATGGCTCATCTTTTTTGCTTCCCAAGTGATTTATTAGAACTCATTCTCATAAAAACTGGTTTTACAGAAATTAAAAAAAGTTTTTTCGGAAAAGAAATAAATCAACCTGTCTTAAGAGTACAGTGTAAAAAACCAAAAAAATACGAAATGTTTCAAACCCTTGCAAATTTTAGAAAAAAACTGATTAAAGAAAAAATCGTTGATATAAATAACATCTATGTAACCCTTGAACAAGAAAACCTTGTTGATTTTTTTATATCAAAAATGAAACAGATACAAAGTAATGGTGATAAAGCAATAGATGAAATATTACTAACTGGGGCAGTTTCATCTCCAGAAATGGCAAAAACTTTGTTTGAAGAGTGTTTAAAAAATAAGTTAATCGAAAAAAATATTGTAAAAAATCATATTGAAATTTTAGATTTTTTAATCAAAATCAATTTTCCATCTGTCCTACTTGGCTTTTTAAAAGAAACTCCAGTAGTTGCTGGAACTCAAAATAAAACATGTCAGATAATAGAAAATTTAGGAAAACAAACCATAATAAAAATGTTAGGTTCAGAAGAAGAAAAAAACAAAATCAAAACTTTCCTTCTTCAGACATCAAAAAAATCAAGTGTAAATAAGAAATTTTTCTTCTCAGATGATATAATTAAAAGAGAAGCAGAACGAGACTTCCAAAAAGGAGTAAAGCAGTATTACTTAAAAAATTTCAAAAAAGCTGCTGTATATATCGACGAGGCTGTTAAAACCAATAGAAACAATATTTTTTATTATTGGAATCAAGCAAGACTCAAAACAATAATTAAAAATATTAAAGGAGCAAAAAAAAGTTATGAAAATGCATTGAAACTTGTAAGCTCGTTAAAACATGAAAAAAGAGATTTTTTAATAAAAAAATTAAAGGATGAAATAGAATATTTTTCAGAAAAAGAATATAATAAACCGATTCTTTTCAACGAGGGTTTGAATGAGTAAAATAAAACTAGACAAAGCATATGTAACAATAACTGCCAAGTGTAATTTAGAATGTGATTACTGTTATGTTAAAGCCAGTAACCAAAAAGAACTTACAACATCTGAGTGGAAAAAAGTATTTCAAATACTATCAAAACATGGTGTATCAGTAGTACAGTTGACTGGTGGAGAGCCATTAATGAGAGATGATTTCTGGGAGATTTTAAAAGAGTGTCATGATCGATATGATAAAGTAATTATAGCAACAAATTCGACTCTAATCGATGAAGAAAAAATTAATAAGTTTAACAAATTTAAGAATTTGATTTTTTATATTTCTCTAAACAATTGGGTTGAAGAAAAGGATAGAACAAGTAAAAACAATGAACTTTTAAAAAAGATAGAAGTTCTTAAAAAACTTAAAAAATATGGACATATCGTTGTAATTTCTACCTTAGCTTCAAACGAAAATTTTAGAGATATACCAAAAATAATTAATTTTGCTAAAAAAAATGAAATTGAATGTAGGATAAACTATGTAATATTACTTAATAAGGCAACCGAAAACATGCTTGATCCAGTTACGAAACAATTCCTTGATAATTTTGAGAATAACAATAGTCGAAAAACAATTACTGTTACTCCTCAATGTTTAGCTGGTTTTTCAAGAATTTCTATTCTAGAAAACGGAGATGTGACACCATGTGTTGTTGTTCGTGATAAATCATATATCGGTGGTAATATATTAAGAGATGATTTGGATAAAATTTATAATTCTGAAGTTTTTAAAAAATGGAGGGGAGAAAGTAGTAAGATTGATGAATCCTGCAGTAAATGCGAGATGTTAGATGATTGTAAAGGCGGATGTCCAATTAGAAGATTATCTTATGCTAAAAGCCTTGATAAACACATTTTTGTTGATGCTGGCATGTGTTCATGGAATCAATCATTTAAAGATCTAGGATTGAAATCAAGAATAAAAGGAATAGATTAAAAAATATTTATTGTGATTATATGAACCCACTTCTGGATCCGATATTTCTTTATAAAACACTGAAAAGCTACTTTTCAGATCCAGATAGATTACGAAGAATGACAAATCAAGAGCTTAAAAAATATCAAGATAAATCCCTACGAAAGTTGGTTAAATATGCTTATACCGTCCCAGTCTATAAAGATAAATATTCAAAAGCAAACATTAAACCAGATGAAATTAAGGGAATAGATGATTTAAAAAAATTACCTTTTATTACTAAAGACGATTTAAGAAAATATTCTCCTGATGGTATTGTACCACCATCTTTTAATAAAGAAAATGCTCTTGGCGCAAGAACCGGTGGAACAACAGGAAAACCCCTAATATTATTTTTAGATTCTTATTCCCTGATAAAGAGCATGATGGGGTTAATACGAACAATGAAAGAGTATGGTATTGACTGGAGAAAGACTAAAATGTCGTTGCTCTTAGACCTTTCTGAAAGCAGCTTTGAAAGTTCTTATTTTATGAGTGGTGTCTCGTCTTTTATTAAACCCTTTTTTTCTCAAAAAAATATACAAGTTTTCAATCAACTTGAAACTCCTACGGAACTAATCAAGAAGGTAGAGGATTTTCAACCCGAACTTCTTGCTGGCTATCCGTCAATGATTAATATTTTTGCTATCCTTAAAGATAGAGGGTATGGAAAAAAGTTAAACCCAAGGTTAATTATGACCGCAGGTCAATTTCTTGAAAGTAATGGCCGAAGATTTCTTGAAGAAACATTTGAGACAAAAATATATGACTCATATATTTCAACTGAAACTGGTCCTATTGCATTTGAATGTAAAAATGGACATTATCATGTACATTCAGATTTGATATATCCCGAATTTTTAAAAAATGAGGAGGATATTACCCCGGGTGAACCAGGTGAATTTGTTATAACCAAGCTTCATGGCTTTGGGACACCACTTATTAGATATACTGGTTTGGGAGATATTGTTACTGAACTTGATAATGGTTGTAATTGTGGTATTACTGGCAGTCAAATAAAAAGCATACATGGAAGAAAATACAATTCAATTCTTCTACCAGATGGAAGAATGGTCACACGCTCATTCATGGAAAAGATTTTCAGTGAAATATTTTTGAAGTCAAAAGTAAATAAACAGAATCGTTCTCAGATTATACAACATAGACTTGATAAAATTGAAATAAAAATTGAGTTTGATAAAAAACTGAGAAACGTTGGTTGTCCACCTGAAGAATTATTTGATATTATGACGGAAAAAATGCAGGAGAAATTTGGCCCAGATATTGAAATCTTCTTTACCGAAGTTGATAAATTTGATGATATGGCTCTCTATCTTGTTTCAAAAGTAGATAGAAGTAAATTTATTGAAAAGAGCTATGTTATTTAATAACAAGGCTTTTGCACTTTTTGACTCACAGACATGTAAATAGGGAACAAGATCATTCCATCCTTTGGATGGGATG
>JAHWGK010000082.1 GCA_020054495.1 Thermoplasmata archaeon
AAATGTGACGGCTTTTCATCTGCGGGTCTTGCACTAATGTTTCAGACCACGCAGTATTCTCAGCCTATTCGATATAACATAAAAATATTCATAAAACAAATAATTCAAACTGATTTCATTCACTTACATAAAACCAAAAATATGTGTTATTGCTTGCTCCTGTAAAAATATGTGTTTTGTTATCTTTTAGCAATTATTTTAAATTTCAATATCGCAAACTTATTATATTAGAAATTTATATAAAATAATATATAACAAAAAAGGTGGATTTATCATGGAAGAAACGTTATACAATATTGAAATTCACAAAGAAAAAGACATGTATTTAGGAAAAATACATTCAAATGTGGGTGGTATAACAGAATTTAAAAACCACGGTATAGAGCCACTATTGAAAGATTTAATAAATGATATGCAGCTGACATTTGATTCGTTCTCAGATAGTACTAAGTTATTTATTGAAAACAAAGGTGAAAAATAATTTTATACTCAAAGATACAGATTTAAATGTTTCTTCTAAAATATTTTTTATAATATTCATTACAATACCATAGTACTAATTTTTACGTTTTTTTTCAGTAAAAACATGTTCAAATCGTATGCTTTTGATATTTTTAAACTTTTGACATTTTTACACGATGGGTTTATATATAGTTAGTGACAGAGAATAACATGCTTGGAGAGAGTTGATGGGGGTATTTGGTATCTACCGTCATCTTCTCCTAGGCGTATTTTAGAAGGCAAAAAATGAATGGGAAATGTATTGATAAGTTGATTGGTAAATACTGTAAAATCGTCACGAAAGAACCTGGTGATGAAAGAATTTATGTTGTTACAGGCATTGTTAAAAATGTTGATCACGATGCAGGATTTATAACAGTTGAATCCACACAAGGTCTTGGTTGCCTGAGTATAAAAACAATAATAGCAATAAAACCAAAAGCAGAAAGACAGATGCTACACTGATTTCATTTTAACAATTATATTTTAAAAGAAAAAGAAAAGATTATTTTTATGATACAGCCAGTCTCAATTTTTCTTAATGCAAAAACTAATTGTTGTACAAATACACTTTTTAGAATATGTTTAAATAAACACTTATGATAACGATTTTTGAGGAGGTTTCACCTATGAAAGAGTATAATACTTTAGATGATTTTAATGTAGAAAATAAAACTGTTTTGTTAAGAGTAGATTTTAATATGCCTCTTGACAAAAACACGTTGGACATATTAGATACTACTCGAATCGAAAGAGCACTTCCTACAATTAAAGAACTTGTAGAAAGAAATGCAAAAACAGTTATAATTGCTCATCAAGGACGTCAAGGAAGCTGGGATTTTATAAACCTTGAAAAACATGCAAAAGTACTGGAAAATTTACTTGGAAAAGAAGTCAAATATTGTGATGACGTATATGGTAAAGAAGCTCAAAACGCAATTAAAAATCTCCAAAGCAGGGAAATCTTACTTCTTGGAAATGTTAGAAAATTTGATGGAGAAACAGAAAAGAAATCTGCGGAAGAACACGCCCAATCAGAACTAATTCAAAACTTGTATCCGTTTGCTGATTTTTTTGTAAATGATGCTTTTGCAGCAGCTCATAGGCCTCAGTGTTCACTTATTGGCTTTACAGCAGTATTACCATCATGTGCAGGGCGACTTATGGAAAAAGAACTAACTACACTTAGTAAAATAATAGAAAATCCAAAGAAACCTTCTGTTTTTTTATTTGGTGGTGCTAAATTTTCTGATGTCATTGTAACAATTGAGCGACTACTTGTAAATAAGACTGCTGATAAAATAATACTAACTGGACTTCCAGCTAATGCTTTTTTAAAAGCAGAAGGAGTTAATTTGGGAGATAAAAATGAAGAAATGCTAGCAAAAGAAGGAACCCCTGAAAACTATAATGAAATTAAACAGCTATTAGCAAAACATAAAGATAGCATATATCTACCCTTGGATTTTGCCGTACAGGAAAACACAAATAGAAATGAAATTGATGTTTCTGAACTACCAACAAATTTCAATCTTTACGACATTGGTGAAAAATCAATTGAGAACTTCAAAAATGTTCTTTCTAATGCAAAAACTGTCTTTTTATCTGGACCATGTGGTGTATTTGAAAATCCAACATTTATGAAAGGGACAAAGGAAATCTTTACATTTGTTGCCAACGCTGATGTATTTTCCATTGTTGGAGGCGGCCATACAGTTGCAGCAGTGGAACAATTAGGTCTTTATTCTAAAATATCTCACATTAGCACAGGTGGTGGATCACTTGAGAAATTTATGATGGGTGAAAAACTACCTGTTATAGAAGCTCTTAAAGAGGCTAAAAACAGAACTTTCTAGCCTAATAGTTAAAAGGAAAACTGGTAAATATTCATTTTATTTACACAATTATAAATCGGGCTGGTAGATCAGCGGAAGATCGCCACCTTCGCAAGGTGGAGGCCGTGGGTTCAAATCCCACCCAGTCCATACCCGTTTCTCGAAGGGATTTTGGTCAAGAGAGGTGAAAAAACCCATCTCTTGATTTTCATTTCTTTTTTTGTTTTCGTAATGCATGTAAAAACCAATCCTTTGGCTCCTGCCGGTAGTATTCTTCAGCAAACTCAATATATGTATCTGTTGTTGATGACTTTTCATGTCCAAGATATCTTTGCACTCTTCTTGTATCCCATGTTTTACATTCCCGCTTTGTTCTTATTAAAAGAGATACTGCACACCAATGTCTAGAGATATATGGTTGGTAATGAGGCCATACTTTCTTTCCATTTTCACTAAGTTTTTTACCTAGATATCTTACAGTAAAAGGCCTACCATTGGGTTGAAGATATAATGCATCACCACTATGCTGGTTTTCAACTTTAGGTCGCCAGTGATCAATCCAATTTTTAAAACTCTTATAGGTAGGTGCTGAGAGAATATATCTTTCTGGTATGATCATTCTTTTTGAATATCTTTTCTTTGTTTCTGTTATTATTAAGCTGCCTCTACCTTTATTATCAATATCTATATCTTTAATGGACATTGCACACGGTTCACTAGGAACTCTCCAACCAATGAAGAAATTATGGAACATAAGATATTGATATAGTGCATTTTCGTATGAATCTTTAGAATATGTGTGATTACAAAGCTCATGAACTGTTTCTGGGAATGGTACTTTTCTTTTTTTATGTCTTGGCATTACTGGAAGCTTATAATACCATGTTCTTTGATCTATATCAAATGCTCTAAGAAACATTTGCATTGTCCTTAGATCATTCATCAAGGCATATCCCGAAGATCCTTCGATTCTTTCTCTATAATCCATGTATGCGATGAATTGTTCATAGCTCGGATTTTTGAAATTAATAGGATATACTAGATGTTTTGACATTCTTCTAGCGCATCTTAATCTATGATCAATTGATGATTTACTAAGTCTTTGCCATCTTTCAGCATGGAATGCTACATTTTCAAATGTAGAGGTTTTTGGAATTAGTTTTATAGGATTTTTAAGTTTATGTTGATTTTTTATCAAAGATACATTCACCATTTTATTGTCTTATATTGTCTTACAAAATAATGTAATGTATTGCAAGTATTTATATTTTATTGTCTTATTACGTCTTACGTTGTAATTATGACAAAAAGGGACACAATATCCGTTACAATAAGACTTCCAAAAGAACTTGTTAGGTGGATTGATTCAGAAATTGATAACGTAGATTTTCGCAATCGTACACATGTAATAGAAAAAGCATTATCCGAATTTAAAAATAAGAAAGATTACTAAATATTTTATAAACCAGCCTTTACTCTTTCTTATTTTTTGTTTAATATACGGAGGATTTCATTTATTTACCTAAAAACTATACAACTGTTGCAGGGGTCTGGTTTATATCATAGAGAAATAATTAGATAATTTGTGTGTTCAATGTGAATTTTCTTTTCTGGTTGTATAAAAAGATATTGAAAATCAGGCGGAACAACACCTGATTCCAACAATTATGCTTTGTTAACAATGCCTAACTTGAGGATACTGTGAACTCATAACTGTCTTCCATCAAAGACTCATCATCACAAACCAACACATTACCATCAGGATCACGAAACGCAACATACATATGATAAGTACCACTGCCAAAACCACTTAGCAAATCATTCGTATTAACCTGATTAGGGTTAAAAATAGTATCCAAACCCAGCTGTTCACTAACATTAATCGTCCTCATACTAGTCTCATTTACTGTATCATCAGCTACAACCCAGTCCTCCAATGTTGTATTATAAAATTGGACCTGTATCAACAAATAACCACTGATCGAATCATTACCAGTGTTCTCAATCTTAGACTGATAACCAGTATAAAACCGATATACACTGCTCTCATTAAACCCAACTCCATCACTAACATTTACCTTCCAATACCACCATTGACCATTCACACTAGCATTAACCATAGTTTGATGATAAGTACCATTGCCAACACTATTATTAGTTCCGAAAACCTGCCAACTACCACTACTATTGCTAAGCCAGGTGATGTTCATATTGTCACCCTGCGGATCAGACACCGTGATATTCAACAACGGCGAGATACCAATACCGATACTATCATCTGCTGGATACGGATCAGAGATCTCAGTTGGAGACGGTGTATAAGTAATCCGCATTTCCACTTTTGAACAATACAAAGTCCAAATTCCAAAATCATCTTCTGCCTCAACATCACAATCCAGACCAATAATATCACTCCATGTCCATTGTCCTTCATCTATGTTTGTTATATTAAACCATGATGACCAACTCGGCTCAGAAAGCGGCTGAAATGTATGATTATTCCCATCCTCAGTTCCTCCAAATACAGGCCGTAAGATAATATCACGCTGACTACCAATATAATATCCACGTACCCTAAACTCCACTTTTGAAATAGAGCCAAGATCAGTATCTCTAGGACATGAATTACGATCACATGACTCAACTTCACTAGGACCCAACATGTTATTAAAAGATGCATAAGTGGAAATACTCCCATCCACCATGTTACCAGGACTTGCTGGCCATGCCTCCCCAACATCATAACTATTGAAATAATACACAACCTCAGAGGCATCATGCCAAAACAAACTAGTAAACTTCTCTTGTCCTACATTAAGAGTACCAATCCTTATACCCAATGTAACAGGAGCATTATACTCACCCTCTCTTGATTCTACCTTAACTTTGTAATTAAGAGAACCATCCCAACGCAAGTATAATGATTCAGAAGTATTCCCAGTTTTATCTTCTCT
>JAHWGK010000083.1 GCA_020054495.1 Thermoplasmata archaeon
AAAAGGCTCGATAATCTGGTTCTGGATATTTGCCTTCTTTCTTCCTTTTTATAGCAATAAATAACACGATGATGCCCAGGAGTAGTGCTATTACTGCGATAATAACTACAATTGGAAATAACTCAGACATATTACGCCTCTTAGAATTGTTGTATGTTATATTCTCTTTATTAATAATATCTATCAAAAGGCTATGATGCCGCTCTTAGTCTCTAATCATTGAACATATTAGATGTTTAAACTCCAATCATAAAATATGATTAGATTTTAATATATATTTCAAATAATAATACTTTCAATGCCCCCTCTAACAGATATATAAATGATAAAAACCCTTAATTTCTAGAGTTCCATGGAAAAATTTAAATATTTAAACATAACATACATAATATACGTAATAAACGTATTAAACAGGTGATTTGAATGGTAAGTATGACACTATCAATACCTACAAATTTGAAAAAAGAAATGGAGCTCTACCCTGAAATAAACTGGTCAGCAGTTGCCAGAGAAGCAATAAAGAGGAAAATACAAATTCTTCAGGAAATGAATAAAATTCTTTCAAAGAGTAAGTTAACTGAAGAAGATGCTTTGTATTTTGGTAAGAAAATTACCAAAAAAGCTGCAAAACGATTTAGGGAAGCTTAATGAATGGAGTTAGTAGTTGACGCAAATATACTAGTATCAGGATTAATAAAAGATGGCATTACAAGAGAACTGCTGCTTAGTAATGACTTAGATTTATACACATCTGATTTTATTTTTATTGAACTTTTCAAACATATAAAGGAAATAGCTAAAAAAGCAGACATGGCAATAAATGAATTTATTGATATGGCTGAAATCTTAATCGTCGAATCTGGACTAAAAACAATTACCATAGATGAAATAAGGTCATTTATTGATACTGCTAATAAAATATCTCCAGATATTGATGATGCATTATATTTTTCAGTTGCTTTGAAATTGAATTGCGCTATTTGGTCTAACGATAAAGAATTAAAAAACCAAAATCATGTAAAAGTCTATTCAACATCAGATCTTATTAAAATGTTAAAATGATATTAAATGATGATACAACTCTTAATCTCTAATAGCTGTAGCCTGATAAAAACCTGCTAGGTATGATCTCTATATATTATAAATATGTGACTCTTTATACCTAAGTAAATTTGTGGGAGGATTAGTTATTAAAGCAGTTGTATATGAAAAATATGGACCACCCGGAGAGGTTCATCAGCTTAAAGAAATAGAAAAACCTACACCTAATGATACTGAAATACTAGTTAAAGTTCATGCTTCGGCAATAAACTCTTCTGATGCTACTTTAACGAGAGGTAAGCCCTTCTTAGGCCGTTTATGGCAGGGTTTTTTCAGACCTAAAAATAAAACTCTTGGATCAGATATTGTAGGAAAGGTCGAATCTGTTGGTAGAAATGTAAAGCAGTTTAAAGTAGGCGATGAGGTTTTTGGTGACATAGGTGATATTGGTTTTGGTGGTTTTGCTGAATATGTTTCTGTTCCTGAAAAAACACTAGTTTTGAAACCGAATAATTTAACATTTGAAGAAGCAGCAGCTGTTCCTCAAGCATCAGTAGTTGCCTTGCAAGGCCTTCGAAATCATGGGCAGATCCAAAAAGGACAAAAGGTGTTGATTAATGGTGCAAGTGCAGGAATAGGTACGTTTGCTGTGCAGATTGCTAAATCTTTTGGTGCTGAAGTAACTGGTGTATGTAGTACGAAGAAGATAGATATGATACGTTCTATTGGTGCAGATCATTTAATTGATTACACCAAAGAAGATTTTACTAAAAGTGGACAGTTATATGACCTCATTTTTGATGTTCATGTAAGTCATTCAATTTCAGAATATAAGGGTGCTTTAGCACCAAATGGTGCTTATATTGCTTGTGATTTCAACCCAACCTCTGTATTCCTAGGTCCTTTGATATCATTGTTTGGTAGTAAAAAAGTAAAGTCATACATGGCTAAACTAAATACTAAGGATCTGACCCATATTAAGAAATTAATAGAGGCTGGTAAGATCAAACCTATAATAGATAGATGTTATCCACTAAATGAAGTAGCCAAAGCTATCAAGTATTATGAAGAAAAACACTCACTAGGAAAAATAGTTATTACTATTGAAAATAACGACAAATTGAGGAAGTGATTAAATTATGCAAGATGTAAGGATAATTCTTGCAGGAATCTGGATAGCTTTGATGCTCACTTATCTTTTAGGCGATGTAATGCGAATATTTGCAGGTGACTTTACACCAGGAAAAATTGAAGGCAAAAAAATGACACAAGGTATGCTGATGTTAATGGCATTACTCATGCTGATTCCAATTGTCATGGTTGTTATAACTCTTACATTGAGTTATCCTTTGATTCGCTGGGCAAGCATTATTGCAGCTGGATTTTTATTTGTCTTTAATCTTGTCGGAGTGCGTACATATCCTGGAATTTATGATAGATTTTTAATTATTGTTGGACTTGGGTTTAATGCATTAACTGTTTGGTATGCATGGATGTGGGTTTAATATGAACATATATCAGATTCTTGCAATATGTGGAATGCTCAGTCCAATAGTTTACACAGCGATGTGGATAATTGGAGGAAAATTACAGAAAGACTACAGTCATATAAAACATGATATCAGCTCACTATTTGCAGTAAATGCACCAAACCAACGTTTAATGCAAACATTCATTATCATTTCAAGTGTCTTACTGTTTTTATTTTATTTAGGCCTGCATGATGGATTAAAAGATGGTGGTTCAATTATTGATCCTTATCTATTCATTATTGCCTCTATATTAGGAATACTAATTGCCTTTTTCTTACCACTTGACGAAGGCGGAGAAATGACTGCCTGGAGAGGGAAAATGCATTTAATATTAGTAAGTCTTAATGGGAATATTAACAATCGCTGGAATGATTGCACTTTGGTTTAGATTAAATTCAATACCAGGATGGAGTACTTTTGCAATATTTTCAGTGGTTTCAGCAGTTGTTGCATTGATACTCTTAATTATTTCAGGAATCTTTATTGAAGGAAATTACAGAGGTTTACTAGAAAGATTAGGTGTGACACCATTTCAACTATTTTACTTTATAATGCCATTGATGATATTTCTGAATAATTAAAACCTGCTAGATATTTGACATTTATTTTTGTTTTTCTATTGCTTTGGCTATTTTTTCAAGACCACTATAAATTATTCCACCTGCAACAATTGCTCCTGTAAATACCAAAGCACCTGCTACCAAATATGCTATTTCAATACTCATTTTTTTAACCTCCCTTTTTTGTAACCTCAAAACATCTTCATATTAATAAAAATATTGAAGAAGCATGCTAGGCATGATCTCTTTATCTTACAAACTCTAATCATAAAACACAATACGATTCTTAACCTCTAATCACTGTACATATACGAATTAAAGATTGCTTTTCTCGAAGAAATATTGGGCTCTAATCATAAATCATGATTAGAGTGTTAATATTAAATTTCTATTAAAAAGTACTTTTCAACGAAAAGTATATAACTAATGAAGTACATAATATTATTTGGTGTTATGATATGGCAGAAAAAACGAATCTGGCAAAAATAGAAAAGAAAATTTACAGTTCCCTGTTCAATGATGGAACATTGGACATACTCGGAGGTCTATGGTTTTTGGGTTTAGGATTGTCAATGTTGCTTGAAGATTTAGGTTTTGGAATTTCAGAAGAAATAATGCTTTATACGGTAATCCCTGCCTTCGTGGTATACTTTGTTTTGATAATTTTTGTAACAAATCCCAGAAAAGGCATCATTAAATTACCTGAAAAAGTAAAAAGAAGTAAAACCAAATTTTTAACAATACAGATGATCTGGCTGATTATGGCTTTAATTGCTGGAATTTATTTTTCAATGCAACCAGCAAATCCAGGCGTATGGAACGACATATCTGTTTCACTGTTTTGGATTGCAGGCTCAATAATATTATGCAGTATCGCAGCGTTTTCTCTTAAAGTAGACCGATTCTATGTTTATGGATTATTGATAGCAATTCCGTTTCCGTTCAGAATATTTACAAAGAAGATTTTCTTTGATATAAGCACAAGCATGTTCTTTGTTGTAGGAATAATAATATTAGTTTGGGGCGTTGTCATTCTAATACGATTCATAAAAAACACTCCTAAAACTGATTAATTATGAAAAAAAAATCAAATAGCAATATAGGTATGAATATTCCAATCGAGGAAATAGATAAAGTAATCCATGAGCCATCAAGAATGAAAATCATGGCTAATCTGTATTTTGTAGAAAGTATGGATGCAATTTTTTTACTACGACAAACGGGTTTTACCTGGGGGAACCTAGCAACGCATACAAAAAAACTAGAAGCAGTAGGTTATATTGAAGTGAAAAAAGAGTTCATCAAGAAAAAGCCCCATACAATGTTCATATTAACAAAGAAAGGAAGAGATGCATTCGAAGCATATACAAAAAAGATGAAACATTTATTTGAGGGTTTTTCATGAAAATCCTTAAAAATAAGCTAATAAAAATTTGAAGGAGGTAAAATAATGAAACAAGTTAAATATTGCATGTCTGAAGGAAAAGCAAATAAATGGTTAAAAAACAATCAAGATAAGCAGATAATTGACATTCTTTACAGTGCTGGTGGTTTTGCAATTATTTATGAAGAATAACTGCTAAAACTCTCCTTAACAAATGTCAATTAAACAGGATCAGTTTCAATAATCACTGTAAATTGATTAGAGTTTCCTATGAGAAAATCTAATAATAATCATTATTTATGATTAGATAATGACTTATGTCTTCTTCCATTTATCCCGATGAGACAAACCAATTATTATATATATAGCCCCTAGCCCTGAGATTCCTAGTAAGCCTGGATTATTTGTGGCAATCCAGAGAGGAACTCCAACAGGTAAAAAACAAGCCCCAAGGATGAAAAAGGCTCGATAATCTGGTTCTGGATATTTGCCTTCTTTCTTCCTTTTTATAGCAATAAATAACACGATGATGCCC
>JAHWGK010000084.1 GCA_020054495.1 Thermoplasmata archaeon
GGTAGCGGGCATTGAATCCCGCGGTTGACTTCGTAAATTTGCTTCGTAGATTTACATCGCAGCTTGGGAAGCTGAATCCCTCCCAATTATATCCGGTCCAGTATCTCATGATACTCGTTAACAGTTAATTCAATTTCCCGTAATATTTCACGTAGAAGAGGTCTTGCTAGTGGTCTGCTACCATGGTGGGGAATTGTAGTCCTTCTACCATCAGAGTGCCGATAGAAAGTATGGCTTCCCTTTTGCCTTGCTCGCTCAAATCCGATATGAAAGAGCACTTTTTCTAGGTTGCTGGCGTCAACGATTCGGAGCCTACTCATTTTCCAACTTCAATTTCTTGTATTCCAACAAATTCCGGTATTGACTCTGTGCCCATCTCTTCCAGGCAAAGCTCCAGCACTTCCTGGAGGTTTTTGTGTAACTCATCGAGTGTTTCACCTTGTGTATGAGCTCCTGGAATTCCCGGTACTATACCAACATATAAACCACTCTCTGGATCCTTTTCAATGTATGCTGCGATCTTCCTCATACTTTGGCTACTCCTTTGTTTATTTACGTCTTATATCCATTGACATAAAATAATAACTCCCTCACCTTCCACAGGCAAGGGAGTTACTCCTGAGCGGGAAACGGGAATCGGATCCCGGGAACGGGCATTGGATCCCGCGGTTGACTTCGTAAATTTGCTTCGTAGATTTACATCGCAGCTTGGGAAGCTGACGTTCTACCTCTGAACTATTCCCGCGTTTATTAAAAAAACCTCCCTGCTCGCCCCGAGCCGGGAGGTTTACTTTGAGCGGGAAACGGGAATCGGATCCCGGTAACGGGCATTGAACCCGCGACATGCTTCGAGGGGAGTATTTTGGTGTGAGTGAGTCTGCTGTATCACAGGCGAGTGTTCGATTTGAGAGAGAGTTTGATCTTGATACAAATTTAGAAGTGATGTCAGAAAAAATCATAAAAATGGAAAATGTGTAATGTGTAGACCTGACCCCTTTGTCTGTTTAATCCAATAACTCAATTCTAGTGAAACAAATATTGCAGTTCTATTGTTTATTCACTTTATAATATCTTCCAGGCGAGATATATGAAAATAAATAGGGTTTCCTTAAAAAAATTATTATCCGGTCTTTTTAGAAATCAATATAATTATCTGATTATTTATCTCGTTTGTCAAGGGGATGGAGAAAATAGATTTTATTGAAGAAAAGTGGCAACAACTTACCTGGTAAACTGGTGGGGGAATTAAGGTTGCAGTTTACTTTATTAATGGAGCTCAGCTTAACTCGTAAAAAACAGTAAGCCAATTTTTTAATATATCATATATACTGTAACCATAACCTAAAAGAAAACAGGCTCCGTGACTATCAATCAATTTCTATCAATATTTCGGTTCTTCTGAGGAGGGGATTTGAAAAGGGTGCATTGTAACGGGCAATCTCCGGTTCAGAAACAGCGGTAAACCCGTCCCTTCTTAGTGCCTTTTTCAGCTCTGCCGTCTTTTTTTCTATGCGATCCACGTTTGCGACCATGGTAAATCGGATTGCAGCAACTTTCCTTTTTTGTACACGATGCAGCTGTACTGCCTGGTTGTCAGGGTTGGGTAGGGTGTCCATCGTGTATTTCGAAGGCATCATAAAGGACATTGTATATGCTTCCGCCTGTTGCTCATCTTTAGGCTTCATCAACACAGGCACGGTCATGGAGATTTTTTCCCTTGCCTGCTTTTTCTCCATGGCAACCGGCGCTGTCATGGCCATCTTCTCACGTCTTGTGTTGTTGCCGAATATGTAGCCGGCAAGTATCCCAAACCCGGCGCTTGATGCCCGCTCATAATCTCCGGACACCTCAGTTTCTGCAACAATATATGGTTCATACAGGCGAAATTCGTAGCCGCGATGTTTTTCTAATATTGAATATGACGGGCGCTCCAGGTGTTTTTCATACAGAAAAGTTCCCATCGACCAAACGATGACGAGAGAAATAATAGCAATAGGTACTATATAAACAACCATATATTAGTCCAACCTGCCTTCATAATTGCATAACTGATTCATATTTCAATAATAAAAATTTTATTTATTTGTTAAACAAAAGTCAACGGCGGATTTTAAATGGATTTTGAGAGTATCGAAAAGAGGTATATTTACATCTTCCTGTCTTATCAATAGAGGTATTTCAGTACATCCTAGAATAATTCCCTCAGAACCCCTATCTTTTAGATTTTTAATTATTTCTAAAAATTTCTGTTTGGTTTTATCTAAAAATAACCCTTTTGCAAATTGATTATATATCACCACATGAATATATTTCCTATCTTTTTCTACTGGTACAATTGGATTTAAATTGTAATCGTGTTTCAATTTATGAGTGTAGAAATCTTCTTCCATGGTAAATTTTGTTCCCAGTAATCCAATGTTTTTCATATTTTTTGCCCTGATTACCTTGGCAGTTTCATCTATCACATTAATCAACGGTATGGATATTCTCGTTTGAACTTGATCTGCAATCTTATGCATAGTATTAGAGCATATTATTAGTGCAGAGCAACCGGCTTTCTCGAGCCCGGCGCAAATTCTGGAAGCTATGTCCGTGATTTTATCCCATTCATTATTATTTTGCAGAGGAAGTATTTCTTCGAAATTAACCGAATAGAGTACTATTTTTGCAGAGTTCCATCCTCCAAGCCTCTCATTTACCATTTGATTTATAACTCTATAATATTCAATGGTATTCTCCCAGCTCATACCTCCAATTAATCCTAATACCTTCATTTGTCTCTATTTCCCATATTTGTATTAATAAAATTAATCTCCTCCTCAAGAGCCACTGCTATAGAGGTATAACTCATGTCCAATTCATTTTCTGATTTGGCTGAATCGAATAATAACGAACCCCGAAACTGTGTCCTCATTAAATCTGCAGGGAGAAGAGGAGGTTTTTTAGTTATTTTAGAAACAAGCGAGTTTAAAATGGCAAGAAATAAGGTGATATTCTTTCCTATAGTTTTTTTTGGAACCGGGATACCTGAGATATTACTAATTAACTCCAAATACTCTCTCGTTGTGAGCCTTTGATTTCCAATCAAATATTTTTCACCAATATTATTTTCTTTTTCCATGGCTTTTACAATGGCTTCAGCAGCATCCTTATTATAAACATAGGTAAATTGATTATCCGAGTTCAGCATAATTTTAACCTTATTTCCAAGAAACATCCCAATTTTCATAATGTCCTTGAGGTCCCCACTTCCCAGTACTGCAGCCAAATAAACACATACTAACGGTAAATTCTTCTCCTTGTAAAGCTGCCATGCATAGGAGTCGCCCAGGTATTTTGTCCGCGCATAGTGACTCATATGAGGACCAGGTTTCGATTTTTCATTAAAAGGAATCTCATCCGGAAACCCGTAAGCCATGATAGTACTGATGTGTATAATTTTCTCTACCTTCACCTCGGCAGCTGTATACATTATATTTTTAGTACCCCGAATATTTATATCACGGTATCTTTTATTATTTGATTCCCAGAATGAGTTCAAACCCGTACAATTAATGATTAAGCCGCATTTTTTAATCGGTTCAATCAAGGTTTCCTTATCCAATACATCACCGAAATGGAATTCCAGTTCTGAATTTATTGTCTTTAAATAAGATAAATTACTTGTCCCTCTTACAAAACAATGAATTTTATAATCTCTTTTTGTAAGTTCCTGTACGACGGAAGTACCAATGAATCCGGAAGCTCCAAGCACTAATATATTTTTACTCATTTCTGTATAGCCCTCACAAAAAACTCATTACCAACCAACACCCTAACAGAATCGACTTTAGGAATTAAGGTCGCAATTTACTTTTTTATTCGGCACAGCATTACTCGGAACAGACAACAATCCTAATTGTTTAATTATTTATGTATACTGCAACCATAAGTATAAAGAGTTGGACTAAGCATAGCAGTATTCTCAATATACATAATCATGCATACATTAATTTGCCGCGGGGTTCCGGCACAGGCCGGTTCAATGACTTTGCTGTAGAGATCAATTCAAAAATAATGACCTGTACGTTTTGCAGAGCTTCTTCATAGGTAACGCCGTCTGACATACAACCGGAGAGCTCCGGTACTTCGGCGATATATGCATTATCATCGCTACTCCAATATATTATAACTTCTTACCTGTATTTATTCATTTGCGTCTCCCATCTTATACTTCAACAATAATACATAATGGATTCAGGTCCACATAAACAATGAAAAGACGGTAAATCTGATTTAGGACTTTATGGAAGTTTGCAGATTGTTTCGCAATAACTTGTTGGGGAAATGGTTATGCAGGCGGGGCAGAAGATGAAAAGGCAACAGCTCTCATTATCCCAATTTTCTTGACAAAATATAGTATCCGGAATAAAACGATACAAGAGAAGAGGTATTGAACAAGAGTATGTGAAGAGATGATTATTTTGCTACCCTTCTGGTGCAGTATATTAAGTTTTCTACGAACTACGAATTATAATTTTTCCTATCAATCACTCATGAATTACTATTTTCCTCCTGACAAATATGAAGCT
>JAHWGK010000085.1 GCA_020054495.1 Thermoplasmata archaeon
TTTAGCAAGTTACTACGATAGTCTCAAATGATTAAGAAAATTAACATCACTGCAATAATTATTGCGGGTGTAACTGTTATCTACAGTTATGGGATGTTAGTAAACAGAGTCATCGCCAATGAAAATAAAATAAAAGATTTAGATATGTTGCGTATCGATGCACGGCTCTCGGTCATTGAAGCAAATGTTGTAGCAATTAATGATAAGATCGATCAAGCTATTAATTAAGTAGCTTTCATCACGAACATATTTGATTCAAGGCACCAGGTTTCAATATATACAGGATTGATTCCTTGTTCTGCTGCAGTATTATATAAAACATTTTCTATATCAACGCGTCTTGCTTCACACTTAGATTCATCAAACCACAGTTCAGCCGTATGTTTAACGGATGGCATGCCAGGCATAGAGATCATCGAAATTAATAACCAGATCTTAATCATTCAAGTATTTTATAGATGATTTTAGTATTTTGATATCATCTTTTATAATACCGAGCATCATATTACAGGGGTTACAAAGCAGTCCTCTTGGTAATAAATTAGGGTTTTTCTTAAAATCCTTATGTTTATTCTTGTGATCGTGATCTATTACAAGCTCTTTTAAAAAATTAGGTTTATTATTTTTAGTTCTTTTTGGAGCTTTTTCTTTAAATTTTTTACCACAAATCTCGCATATAGGTTTCTTTTTTAACCACCACAATGAAGTTTTTTCGTTATACATTGCTTTAATTTTGCGTAGCTTAAGGGTAATTCTACCTTCTTCTGTTTGTTTTAATCGATCAGCATATTTCTTATTTACTTCGTTATGTTTTTTTCTACCTTTTTTTGTAGCTCTATAACGTCTATTTCTTTTTTGTTTGATCACTTTACTTCACCCCAAGAAGGACCTATCTCACAATCTACTTTTGAGGGAACCTTTAAGGGTACTGCATCACGCATTATTTCAATGACTTTTTGTTTTTGTTCTTCAGAATAAACAGAAATATCTAGCTCATCATGTACCTGTATAAGAGGTGTAATACCTTCTTTAAATACATCTATCATTGCTTTTTTTGTTTGATCGGCTGCTGAACCTTGAATCAATCTATTTAACGCTCTATACGTAAATGCAGGCCTAATTGGGCCAGGGCCATACTCATTTTCTGCTTGTTCTTTAGGAAGAGGTTTGTGGATACCATAAGCTACTGGTTCCCATAAATGAAAACGACATTTACGTCCTAGTAGTGTTCTGATAAACTCTTTTTTCTTTGCCGTATTTGCTGTGCCATCTGTCATAGCCTTAACAAAAGGAACTTTAGCATGGTACTGTTTCCAAAGATCATTAGTATCATCTTCATCCAATCCTAATTCAGACCCAAGTTTACCTTTACCCATACCGTACATCATACCAAGGTTAATTGTTTTTGCTTGTTTACGATCAATGCTAGCCATATCTGCAATAGATTGATGAAAGTCTGTGCTATCTATTTTGTAGTCATCAACAAGTTTTTTTACACTAGATACATCCCATGCGAGATCTGATCTTTGATTAATTAATTCAGTAAAATGAACAAGGATCCTCGGTTCTTGCTGTGAATAATCAAAACATCCCCACTCCTCACCTTTTTCTGGAATAAATAATTGTCTTATTTTAGGTCCTATATCTTTATTACGAGCTGGTATCTGCTGCAAGTTAGGGTTTTGCATGCTTAATCTTCCTGATATTGTACCACCTGTCTCTGAACGTAGCTGATTTACATCTGCATGTATGCGACCACGATAAGAATGTTTTAAAATAGAATCTATAAATGTTGTTCTTGCTTTATTTAATTCTCTTGCTTTCACTATATTTTGTGCAAAGGGATTAGAATGCGTTGCTAAAAAGTTTTTATCAAAGCTTGGTAATCCTGTTGGTGTTCTATTATATTTTATGTTTAATTTATCAAAAGCTTTTGCAATAGATAATGGAGCGAGAATTTCTAATTCAAAACCACATGTTTTATTTAATTGGTGTTGTATTTTTTTCTCTGCATTTTCAAAATCAGTTTTAATATGTTCAGCTTTCTCTGTATCAATACGTACTCCATTCTTTTTCATGGCAAATAAGACATGAAATAACTCTGACTCAATATTAAATATTTCTGTTACTTCTTCTTTTATAATTTTTCTTTGTAATACGTGCCATAGTTTTAATGTTACAGCAGCATCTTGTTCAGCATAAGGACCAACATACATTGGAGGTAGTTTCCACATCTCACTTTTTGCATCAACACCCCATTCTTTTGCAGCTTCATACAACAGAGCTTCTGATTTTGTTTCTCCAACATACTCTTTTGATAAATCTTTAAGAGAATAATTAAATCTATTTTCATTTACTAAAGGTGCGGCAATCATCGTATCTATTATTCTACCGTGCACTTTTAATCCTAAAGCATCTAACCATCCAACATCATACATGGCATTGTGAAATACTTTATCACAAGGTAATTCTAAGATTGACTTAAGTTGATTAAGAAAAACTTTTTGATCAAAGTTACCACCACCTTCATGTGCTATAGGATAGTATCCTTGCCAACCATCCACGGCCAACGCTACACCAATAACTCTTCCTTTTTTAGTTGCCCATCCTGGTCCAGTTCCAGAACTTATACCCTCATCTTTTGTTTCTAAATCAATAGCGATTTCTTTTGCTCCACTAAAGTTAGGCACTGTTTCTGGTGGTACCCACTCACTAGGAACTTTATATAAACTCATTCATCACGCTCATTTATTTCTCCTGCAATAGCTGCATAGGCTGCTAAGTCTATATAGTTATCTTTCTTATGTGCATGCATTAGTCTAGCAACTTTAACTAAAGCCATACACATTGCCACATCATGGGGTGTTAATTTTTTGCGGAGGAAAATTGACCACAATGCAGCAATGTTCTCATGATTGGTAAGCTTATCACCGTAATCTTTTTGGCGATCACCTCCAACTAATTCTTTTGCTTGTTCTAAAATATTTTCACAGATCATAATAATTCTTTAAACTCTCTGTTTGTTTTGCTAGCAATAATATGTAATGATTTTTTTGCTCGTGTTGTAGCAACATAAAACACTCTCCTTTCATCATCCCTTTTTTGCGAAATGCTTAAGTCAGCTTTTCGTGGTAAATCTGTTAATACCACAACATTGTCTGCTTCACCACCCTTAGATGCATGAATCGTAGATAATTTTATATTTTTCGATTTATTAAAACTAGAACGTAATAATGCTGCATTTATATAGCGTTGCATCTTATCTGGAATTGTATCTAAAGCAAAATTCCATTCTGTATTAATATCTGTTTTTAATCCATGATGTGTACTTAACGATTCGTAATTATACATTACCTCGTTATCTGCTGTTTTTATTTTTTCTTTATACCCGTGTTCTATGTTACTATTACCCTTCATATAATAATAAATATTTTGGGCTGTTGCTAAGTCTATGTCTTGTCTTTCTTGTAAACTTTTCCAACCTTGAATAGCACTAATCATCTTTTCGGATATAGAAGATCTATTTTTAAATTGATAAAACAAACCATTGTCACGTAAACGATCCATAATAGGATCTAACATGTAATTTGTTCTAGCTAATATCAACCATTCTCCTTGGGTAAAATCAATATGGTTATTAAATAATAAAGAATGACGTTGTACTAACCCTTCATCTTCTTTTGGATTCCAATTCTTAATAACTCTATCTTCCACACGGTTAATCAAGTCTCCTGCCACATGGTGCACGGCTCTCGGTATTCGATAGGATTGTGTTAATATTTTTCTTTCTCCTCCTATTAATCCAAGTCTCTTTGTATCAGCTCCTGCCCAATCAAATATAGCTTGATCATCATCTCCTGCAATATAAGCTTCTTTTGAATTACGAATAAGTATCTCTGTCATTTGCCATTGTATAAAACTAAGATCCTGTGCTTCATCAATAATAACAATTTCTAATTTTGGAGCAGAATTTTGTTTGTTAAATTCTACAATCATATCTGTAAAATCAAACTTAGCTCTACTGTATTTATATCTCTGTAACCCAGAGGCTATTTGACTTAACTTTTCAAAACCACCTTGGATATGTTCATTACTTTGTATAAATTCATTTGATAAGGATACATTTTTTATTTTTGCTTGATCAATTATTTTTAAATAAGGATCTTGTGGTGTTGATACACCAAGGTCATTCACTGACTTGTTTGGATTTGTAAGTTTTACTTGTAGGTAATTAGATACTTCAAGATAATCATTATCATCCATCACATCAGAATTTTGTAAACCTAACATAAGAAATGCCATACTATGTAAGGTGCGAAAATATTTAAAACTTTTGCGATCCAACTTAAATTTCTCCATGGCTCTCGTCACCGCTTCCTTTGCAGCTTTTTTCGTAAAAGCGAAATATCCTATCTTATCAGGAGCAATTCCTTTACGTAATGCATCTTCAACAACACTAAGAAGATAGGTTGTTTTTCC
>JAHWGK010000086.1 GCA_020054495.1 Thermoplasmata archaeon
AATTCGATATAGTGACGGCAGTCTGGCGGTTTTGACTTATACATCTCTTGGGGATGAAAAACTTCCCAAGGAAAGAATGGAGGTCTTTGCTTCTGGTAAAACCTTTATCGTAAACGATTATCTAAGTCTGGAAGCTTATGGAGTTAGTCCTGAGGAATTAAAGGTGCCACAAGGTAAAATAAAAGGAAACAGGATCATTCTTTCCTTTCAGGATAAAGGCTTAAAACAAGAACTTATAGAGCTGGCAAAATTTATGAAAGGAGAAGATTCGAGAATCATCAATTTTGAAGAAGTAATCTCGGCAATGGAATTAACCTTTGGAGTTCATGAACAAGTTACAAAATCAAAGACACTCTAAAATATTAAAAAATGAGCAGTATTCTAAATTATAAAGTGATGTCTTTATTACAAGGTCCTGAAAAAACCAGGTTTAACGTCTCAGGACATATGAAAGATTATCACGCAAAGCTAATCGATGTATATTACTCGACGCTTTAAAACAAAGCTATCACACTTTTAAGTAGGAGAATACTGCAGATGAGAACAAGCGTAATTGTCTCTACAAAAAACAGGGTGAACGAGGTAATTAGATTTACCAAATCTTTATTTAATCAAATTGAGCTTCCAGATGAACTTATCTTTGTGGATAGTAGTGATGTGCCAATAAAATCTAATAAAAGCTTTATTGATTTTTTAGAAAAGTGGCAAGGGGAAATAGATATATGTCATATTCATTCGGAGGTTGGGTTAACTAAACAGAGAAATGTTGGTATTAAAAAAGCCACAGGTGACATAATATATTTTTTTGACGATGATACAATTCTAGAGCCTGATTATTTACAAATAATGAATAAGACCTTTAATGAGAATCCAGATTATATGGGGGGGATGGGGGCGATTATAGGGATGCCTGAACAATCCTTTAAAGGGATGATTGTGAATCTATTTAGGCGTTTTTTTCTTCTTCAACATGACTATAGTAATGGAAAATTTCAAATATCAGGCTTTCCTCGACATCCTTACGGAATAAATAAATTTATGGAAGTAGACATTCTTGGCGGGTGTGGCATGGTTTATAGAAAAGAAATATTTAAGGAATTCAAATTTGATGAGAATCTGACAGGTTATTCATATATGGAAGATGCGGATCTTTCAAGAAGAGTTTCTTATAGAAACAATCTTTTCTACAATCCAAAAGCAAAACTCGAACACAAGCGTGCTGTTGGTGGGCGGGGAAATATTAGAAATAAAAGAAAAATGTATATGGTAAGTCACCGTTATCTTTTCTTTAAAAATTTTTATAGAAAAAATAAGTTATATATTATTTCTCATTGGTGGTCAATATTTGGCTTAATTGTAAATTCATTTATTTTTGAGTCAAAAGAGGCAAGGAAAGGATATTTAGATGGATTAAAGGAGTTCAAAAGGCGAAGGAAAGAATTTTTATGAGGTTGAGAATGGATAGGGATATTGGGTTTGAAATGATTTTGAAAGCAGCAAGAAGGTTGCCGAAACCAATTAGGAAAGTTCTGAGTTGGATTTGGAAGAGAAGGAATTCAAAAATTGTCATAGGTAAAAGTCTAGTGAGACATCTTGCAGAATACTTTGGTCTAAGTTATGAAGAGACGGTATGTATGCTCAAATTGGGAGCAAGACTAAATGCAGACTTATGGAAGATTTTAAATCCAGGAACTAAAGAGGAGGTTGAAAAGTTTTACATGTTATCACCTTATTGCATTTTCGATTTAGCATATTGGCATATGAAAATAGCTCAGAGGAGGTTTAGACAAGAGATAGTAAAATTATGCAAAGGCGATATTTTGGACTATGGAGCGGGAATTGGTGACCTATGCATTAAACTTTACAGGAAAGGATTAAATGTTGATCATGCTGATGTTTCCGGAAGGACGTTTGAATTTGCAAAATGGCTTTTTAAAAAGAAGGGATACAATATAAAAATGATTGATTTAGCAAGGGAGAAATTGTCGAAAGATTATGACACCATTATATGCCTAGATGTAATTGAGCATGTTCCCAATACCAAAGTGTTACTACAGGAACTATCAGATCATTTAAAGAATAATGGAAATTTAATCATAACAGGTTTGAAATACCAAGATATATCAGAAAATCATCCAATGCATTTTAAAATAGAATTTGATGCGGAAATTTTTCTAAATTCGCTTGGGTTATTTAAATGTGCAGAAAAAAAGGAATGGCTGTGGGCTAAGAAATTGTCTGCCGGAGTGTAAAATTGTATCACTATATGAGTACATGGAATGCCCGATCAAGCTTCTCACAGAAAGTTTGGATTGGTTGCTCGTATATGAAAGGAAGAGCCTAATATGAAAGGTAATAGTGCTAAAAAAGGTAATCCACCTGCCAAAAACGCCAAGGTCCTACCATCAAACGTGGGCTTGGTTACTTATTCCATTTCGGAATACATTAGGATGAATTGGATAGAAGTTTTGAATGATAGATTTGATAACTTTTTCCATTTGAAGTTAGATGTCGGCCTTAATTTATCTAAAAGACAAAGAGTGGTATCTGATTTCGTAGAGGATAATAGACTGGATTTACTTATTATTACTATTGGATATCAGGCTTTTCCACCTTCATTTTATAAAAAACTTGGTGTCAGGAAATTATTTCTCTTCACCGATGACGATTGGACCTTTAATATGAGAACGAGGTTTATGTGCCAGTATGCAGATATTATAGTAACTCCAAATGAATGTCTATTGGGTAATTATAGAGTTTTCAACAATGGAGTATTCCACATGACATGGGCAGCAAATCCATATTTATTTAAAAGAAACAATTGTGAAAAAAAATATGATGTAACCTTTACAGGGGGACCTCATTCCAATAGACATGAGGTTCTTAAATTCTTAAAAGATAGTGGTGTAAATTTAAGAATATTTGGCGGTGGGTGGAATAAGTATCCGGATATGAAAGACATATGGGGTGGATATTTATCTCCGCAAGATGTAGTTAAGACAATTAATGAATCGAAAATAATTCTGAGTTTTCTAATGGGATCCACTATGAGTGGATACCAGATAAAGGGTCGTCTATTTGAAATTCCATGTGCGGGTGGCTTTCAACTTTGCGATGATTATGAAGAAGTTTATAAATATTATAAGAAAGATAAAGAAATTTCTGTATTTTCTTCAAGGGAGGATTTACTGGAGAAAATAAACTATTATTTGTGTAACGAGCAAGAACGAGAAGGAATAACTCACGAAGCTTACCTCCGGACGATGAAACAGCATACTTGGCCCATTAGATTCAAGAAGCTATTTGAAGAGATTGTGGAAATGGATTGGGAACATTACAGGACACCAGACCCGTATATTAGTGACAAAAGTGTTGCTGTATTATATTGTCCCAAAAATGATAAGATTGAAAGAAATGTTTTAGAGAGCATAAATGTTCAGACGCTCCCCAACGTAACCTTATATGTTCTATCAGATTCTGAAATAACAAATTTAACTAAAATTAAATATCCTTGCAAAATTGTCTCGAGAAGAGACATTAAAGAAATGGAATTACATACCGATTATTTGAGTTACATTGAAGATGGAGACCAATGGGAGCTTGAGAAGTTACAGTTTCAGGCTTTTGCATTAGAACAGGATGAAAAGGAAGGAATTTATACAAGTTTTGCAGGTTGGGGGATTCATAAAAGCAATCGGAGGGATGAATTTGCCACATATTTTTTGAGATGGCTTCGAGATTATGCAGGCGAAAACAGGTTGGTTAAAGATTGTATTTTCCTATCATGTTTGATGTTTAATCTCGGCAGATTCGCTAAATATGAGCAATCTCTGCTAATTGATTATGCAGTAAGAAATAACTCTAAATTAATTGAAAAGATATTCTTGGATAAAAAATATTATAGATTTATAGATATTGGTGTTTCATTAGTAAGGATTACTGAGAATCGATTTTGGAATTTATTAAAGAAATTAAATTTTGAAGATTCCTTCAAAGTTTTAAGAACAAGTATCAGACTCGATATAAAGAAATACTTAATTAATCTAACTTTACGGTTTAATGTGAAAAAGATCTGTTTTCTTTTGAGGATATTTTTGAGAAAAAGAGGTGCGAATAAGCGATGAAAAAAGCATTAATAACGGGGATAACAAGGCAGGATGGGTCATATCTAGCTGAGTTTCTGCTTTCTAAAGGTTATGAAGTACATAGGATTATAAGACGAGCGAGTACATTTTAAAGAAATACATATATACATTATAATTGGAGGTAAGATATAATGAAAGTCTTAGTAACAGGCGGAGCAGGATATGTGGGTTCGGTTTTAGTCCCTGAATTACTAAAAAAGGGATACGAAGTTAGAGTATTAGATAATCTGATGTACGGACAAACATCCCTTTTTGCTTATTTTATTGAAGGTAATTTTGAATTCATTAAGGGGAATGTTAGAGATGTT
>JAHWGK010000087.1 GCA_020054495.1 Thermoplasmata archaeon
AAACCAGGTCAATCACATCTCGATGATTTTGCGTCCCAGAGGATCAATACTGAGAGTCAAACCTTACCACGTGGAGCCGTGACCGCCGAGGCTAACAAAGTTAGCCAAGCATGCCACCAGTCTATTCGACTGGTGGTGCGGGCACGCAATTTGACAACTTCCAGAAGATAATCTAATTGCCAAAGAATCAAAATGGGCTGTTACTTCTGCAACTGGAGAATTTATATCGGAAGTAGCAGCACCTGAGCTGTTCTCAGGTATTACAAATGTTGGAAAAAAGGCAGGCACAGTTGCAACTGTTGTATTTGGAGCAGTTGATATTGGAATTAGCGCATATAAATATGCTAATACAGATAATCCTATTCTAAAAAGACAATATGCTGAAGAGATGTGGGCGACAGGTGTAAGTATAGGATTAAATCTTATACCAGGGTACATTTTTGTAGAAATTGGTACAAAGGCTATTGCGTACATAGTTGAATGGACTATTGGATGGCCAGAAAATGTTGACGTAGGAACACTTGCCGATCCTGGTGCACTAATTGTTTTTGCTGTGGAATATTTAATACCTGGAACAATCCCGTCACAATTTGCAAAGTTGGCTCTGCAAGATGCATGCGCTATCCATTTTAATAATGTAGATCTTATGAATGCGTTTAGAAGCGAAGGTGAACCTTTTTATGTTTTTATCCCACCATCCTAAACTTTTTCTTTTTATCTTTTTTACATCAAAGTAATATACTAAATAATATTACATAATAGGGGTTTTTCTAATGGCAAAGAAATTTCGGAGAATGAGAACTTTTGCAAGAACTGCAGCTAAATCAATGGAAAAAAAACTTGTGGAAAATGCAAAAAAACTTAGAGAAGATCCTTATCTAATACTGCCCGATTACTCGGACAACTATTCGAGAAGATATTTCGAAAAGATAAAAAAGAGTTTGGATAAGGTTAGCCGTTTTAACGATGATACAAAAAGACTTGAGAAACTATCAAATAAACGAGGTCTTGACGGCGCTCTTGCAGGAACATTAATTATTGCTCATTCAGAAAAAGCACCTTATCTTGCAGTTGCTAAGTTTTCCACAGGGGATATATCATATGCTCAAAGAGGGAAAGCAAATAAGGAGAAATTGATTGCCGTACAGCATTTTGATAACCCTATTCTTAGACTGCTTGGTATAAAAGATATAGCGCTAAAAAGAAAATTGCATGTATATTCCTGGGATGCTGGATTTTTGTCGACAGGGATGGAAGCAAAACCTCCAGAAGATTTTATTAATTTTTTGATAAAAAAAACTGGTTTGACATATAAAAATGGCATTGCAACCTGTGGAGACATAAAACCAGAAACAGCAAAAAAGGAAGAAGTTTCTAAGAAAAATTACTTACGAATACACTGGAAATCAGCAGATGTTATAGTTGCAATATGTGAAGATTGTGCTAAATTAAAAAAGAATACAATTTTTAATATGACTAAATACCTTCTTGAACCAGATTTATCAAAAGATTTTACAATTGATGTAGTTGGACAAGTTGTAAAACAGAATGAAGTAGGATCTGAGCAAACACAAAATATAAATGAATATTTATCTGGTGAGTTGTCTGACATTGAATTTATCAAAAAAAACATGAAGCAACGGGAGGAATCCATAAGAGAATCTGGTGAAAAAATACTAATACTTGATGGGATCTCTTATGGTACAGACATTGAGCAGTTTATAAAAGCGTTAAAATCAAATAAATTTGAAAGAGAAGGATTAGAACTTATCCTTGAACAAGTAAATGAACCAGTTGTTCTAAACAATATGACTCCAAATAAGGTATTAGAACGGTTTTGGAAGGATTATGGTATGAATGCTATTAGTTCGATTATTGATGATGAAGCAATGGCTAAAAAATTCTTTTCTTTGGATGATACACCTTCAGATGTTTTAGAGTTGGTTTTTAACTATCGGGAACGTCAGCAGATATTGTCACAGCTTCCGAAATACAAATCGCTCCCTCCACTAGCTAGGTTTGTTGATAACGTTGTGAGAACATACAAGACATTTGGAGAAAAAGAGGCTATCGCAGAAATAAAGAAGAGACCAGATAATCCTAAAGGAAAATCAATAGCTTATGCTTTTTTACTTGTTTTTAAAAAGGCTAAAGATACGAAATGGCAGTACTCACAAGTTGAGATAGAATATGGGGATTTTTTAAAAGGAAATGCGAAAAAACTTCTTGATTCAGATCCAAAAAAATATCATAAAGCATTGCAGGAACTGTTATCTGCAAGTGGGTCTTCAGAAAATATAGATGGTAATTTCATATAAATTTAGTTCTAATTATCTGCAAGTAAAGCTCTTAGGTTCAAGTTTTGTATCGATGCGTCCCATATTCTAATTGAGATTGAATTCCAGATATTGTCATCTACTACATTTATGATCTTACCTACGATTTGACCTTCATAAATGGGTTGATCTTCAATGTTATTTTCTTCTGTTGTGTAGTATCTTTTTATAGCCCCCATGTTGCTTATTTGACAGACTTTATTGCATGAAATATCCCCATTATTATTACAATAAAGTATAGAATCACTTTTTCTTACATTGAATTCAGGATGTGATGATTTTTGTATGATAATATGCTCTCCATTTTTTGTGTTTACTCCTAGAGTGTTTCCTTTATCCTGTAAGCATATATAATATTCTGGATTTTCAAATGAATCAAGAAACGTATCAAAACCAATCAGTTGTGTAACTGTTATGAATGGAAGATTAGCAAGAGATATAAAAACACAAAGTTTGATTGCGTTTTTTATTATCTTATTCGTTTCATTCCACCTCTTCAATGATATTTAGTATCTTGTTAACACTTGTCATGAATGTTATATAAAGGTTTTCTGTAAAAATGACAAAACACACAAAATAACAAAATCAAAAAATGACGATTTTTAGAAATCTTCTGCTTTTAAGAACAACTCTTGTCTTATTTTATAAAATACTGATGTTTCATGTGCTGATAGGACTCCTTTATTCATGAAAAATATCACACCGACATTATCAGAGGGGCGCATGAGCATATTTGAGTCACAGCCTAGCCACAACCCGCTATGCCCTTGAATCCCATCTTCATTTTCGTCGAAATATATCCACCCCAGACCATAATGACTATTTGGATATTGAATTCTATGCATTTCCTCAACAGTTGACTCATTCAGAATGCGAGCACCATTGTATACTCCTCCAGTCATATGGGCGATTAGGAAATGTGATAAATCTTCAACAGTTGTTCGTAAACTACTAGGAGCATGAATAAGTTGGAACTGTGGCAATGGAAAATTAAGTAGGAATAATCGGGCGTATGGAATTGCAAGTTGCTTTCGATTAAAATGAGATCGCTGAAAACTGGTGTTCGTCATATTCAACGGCTTGAAGATATTTTCTCTGCAATATTCCTCTAATGATTCACCTGAGATCTGGTTAAAAAGATGCTCTAACAGCATGAAACTGACGCTTGTGTATTGAGTTTCTTCTCCAGGCGGTTTATCCCTCCATATACTTTCTTTATATAGGCTTCCATTAGGTAAAATATATTCCATTATTCGGGGGTATGGATACTCTGGATAACCAAGAAAAGAAGTAAGATCATTCATAAGGGAAATCCACCCGTCTATTAAGACGTCGTTATCATTTAGACTGGATTGATGAGCAAGCAACATTTGAAATGTGATATTTACCTCGGGAAATTTGGGATTTCGGACCTTAAAATCTAAATATTTGTTAACATCGTCGGTTAAATTAAACATCTTTTTTTCATAAAGTTGTAGCAATGCAGTTGCTGTAACTGATTTTGAGATGGAAGCTGCCATATAGACTGTATCAGCATCTGGTCTCTTTGCAGGTCTAGCCCACCCATATCCCTTTGACCATACTACAGTATCATTTTTAATAATGCATCCTGATAGTGAAGGAAAACGCCCTATCATCAATAATGTCCTTATTTTAAGATCAAAAAGCCACTCCTCAAACGAGTTGGATTGTTCTTTTAAAAGTAATTTTTTATTTTCTATTGCATCTTGCCCAATGGCAGAATTAATATATGTTCCAATAAAAAGGAGAATTACTACGAAAATTAGGCAGTTCTTAAATAAACTATTTTTCATTCTTTTTTACCTTCTATAATCGATTGGCTAAGTAATCTGGTAATTATTATTCATTAATATTTATAATAGTTATTTTTAAGTTATATAAATTTTTTTACTTTTAACTATATTCTATGAGTACTAAAATAAAAAATCGCAAGTTTTATTCTGATTTAGATTCAAAAAAAGATGGTATGATAATTCTTGATTAGCTCGTGTTGCATATCGATATTTGAGATGATGCAACATGAAAAATAC
>JAHWGK010000088.1 GCA_020054495.1 Thermoplasmata archaeon
GAGACACGGCTCAGGTAGGTCCTGAGATTGCTGCACAATTAGGTATTCCTCAGATAACTTACGTAGAAAGTGTTGAAAAACTAGAGGGAAAAAAATTAACTGCGAAAGTTCAAACTGATGACGGGTACAAAATTGTAGAATCGAGAATTCCAGTACTTATAACTGGAATAACTCCGTCTTCATTTGAGCCAACAAATCCCCCAATGATGAGTATAATGAAAGCGAATAAAAAACCTTTTTCTACATGGGATGCTGAAGAACTTGGGGGTAGTAAGGATGATTTTGGATTAAACGGGTCATTAACCGAAGTCATTAAAGTTTATTCTCCCCCTGCAAGACAGCAGGGTGTTCTTATTGATGAGGAAACTTCTGAAGCGGCGGTTCAAAAATTAATCGATTTATTATCTAAAGATAAGGTGATCTAAGTTTGATAACAGTAGATAAAGAAAAATGTACTGGATGCGGACTATGTGAAAAAGCATGTCCATTTGGAGCAATAACAATTGTAGATAAAATTGCTATAATCGGAGATGAATGCACTCTTTGTAGTGCTTGTGTCGATCAATGTAATGTGGGGGCAATTACAATTCAACGGAAAAAAATTGAAGATGTTGATTTATCGCAGTATCAAGATGTGTGGATTGTTGCTGAGATAAAAGACGACAAGGTTAGAAAGGTATCTCTTGAGCTGCTAGGAAAGGCAAAAGAACTTGCAAATGAAATGAAACAAAAGGTATGCGTATTACTTTTAGGAGATAATGTAAAAAGATTTTCCCAAGATTTTTCAAATCGAGGGGCTAATAGAATATATGTTGCCGAACATGAAGCTCTTAAAGATTATTATACTGAAACTTATTCCTCAGTGGTTACTGGTATAATCTCAAAATACAAACCAAATATAGTATTATACCCCGCAACTATAAATGGAAGGGATTTAGCACCAAGAGTGGCTGCAACTCTAAAGTTAGGGCTTACTGCTGATTGTACTGGGTTATCTATACGCAATGGATTATTATTACAAACAAGACCGGCATTTGGAGGAAATATTATGGCAGATATTATATGTCCTGTAACACGTCCACAAATGGCAACAGTTAGACCTAATGTTATGGAAATGGCACCAATCCAAGACAGTAATAATGCAGAAATCATTGATATAGCTGTAAAGGTAGATCTTCAAGGAGTGAAGGTAAAAACTAAAGAAGTAATCAGTGGAACTGCTTCTGTGTGTGGTATTCCCGTTTGCGAGGCAGATACTATTGTATCTGGAGGAAGAGGGGTTGGTAGTAAGGAAAATTTTAAATTAATCGAGGATTTAGCTAATGTTTTAAATGCAGCTGTAGGAGCGAGTAGAGCTGCAGTGGACTTGGGATGGATTCCTAAATCCCAACAAGTAGGACAAAGTGGAAATACAGTTTCTCCAAATATTTATATTGCCTGCGGAATTTCAGGAACAATCCAACATTTAGTTGGAATGAAAAGCAGTGATATAATAATCGCTATTAATAAAGATCCTGATGCCCCAATATTTAATGTGGCAAATTATGGAATAGTTGGAGACCTTTGTGAAGTTGTTCCTTTATTAACAAAAGCAATAAAGAAAAAATTAAGCGAAAATTAATGCAATATTCTTTAAAATCCTTTTATTATAGTTTTCATATTAAAAAAGATCATCATCTAAGCTTTCATTACCTTCCGGGAATCTTCCGAATTCTTGCATAAATTGTTGCAATAATTCACTTTCTCGTTTTGTATACATAGGATCTTCATCGTAATTAAAATAGCAAGCTTTCGGATTCGTCGACAATTGCTCTTCCAATGCTAATCGTAAATTAGGGGTTCCTAGTATTAAGATTATCTCTTGACTCTCATTTAAGATTTGAATAGCACCCTCAGTTTCAGATACATATTGAATATTCTCGCTGGTTAATTCAGACCATTTTTGAGGTGGAAGTTCTACAGGTGAGATTTCAAAGCGTAAATCACATCTTAAACATCGGTTTGCTTCTTCTATGGCTAAACCTTCATTAAAACCCAGTTCAATTTCACTAAAACTACTTTGACGTTCTTCTAGTGATAAGAGCGGCATTTGAACACGTGGCTTATCATAGAAACTTTCATCACGTCCTAAGTTGGGATTGGGAACATCGGGTTCAATAAGTATATCATCAATTTCGCCAGCGCCTCCTAAATATTTATCAATTGAAGAAGCAGCTTTCCTTCCCATTTCAATTGCATCAACTACAGAGCTGGGACTATTTATAACTTCACCACCTGCAAAAATACCAGGTATACTCGTTTCCAGGGTTCCTTCTTTTGCTTGAATTAAACCCGAAGTAGAGATATTAATTTTACTCTCACTCCCCAAAAGAGATAAATCAGGGATTTGCCCTATAGCTATTATTATCATATCGGTTTTAATAGATTTTGTATTGGTTTCGTCAAAAATTGGATTAAATAATTTATTATTATCAAACAAAGAATCGCAATGTATAAGTTCTACTTCAGATACTTCACCATCTGTATCAACGACCCTTTTCGGCCCCCAGGAACAATTAAGTGTTATATCTTCATCTATTGCTTTTTGGATTTCCCATTCATGAGCAGGCATCTCTTCTCTACATTCTAGACATGTTAATTGGACATCTTTAGCTCCCAGTCGTCGAGCTGTTAACGCTACATCTACAGCGACATTGCCACCTCCAATAACAATAACATTATCGGTTACTTTAACCTCTTCACCAAGATTAACTTTTTTAAGAAAATCAAGACCCCAGAGGATATTTGATAGATTTGAACCTTCTACATTAAGTTTCTTAGTATTTTGAGCACCAATCGCTAAAAAAGTTGCATCAAAACCCTGTTCTTTCAAATTATCAAGCGATAAGTGTTCCCCTATAACTTTATCAGTGTGAATATCAATTCCCAAGCTCAATATATAATCAAGATCTTTTTGAAGAACGTTTCTTGGTAATCTATATTCAGGAATTCCAACCCTTAACATACCTCCTATATAGGAATTAGCTTCAAAAACTGTTACTGAATGCCCAAGTCTTCTTAAATAATATGCTACCGTAAGACCTGAAGGACCAGAACCTACTACAGCTATCTTTTTCCCTGTTGAATGACTAATTTTTAATTTAGGTTTCCATAATTCATTATCATGGTTCATTGCAAAACGTTTTAGTGCACAGATAGCGATAGGTTCATTAAGTTGGTTTCGACGGCATTCAAGTTCACAATCATGAAAACAAACTCTTCCAAGAACAGAAGGAAAAGGTGTTTTTTCTCGGATAACTGCTGCAGCTTCAGCATACTTTTTCTCTGAAATGAATCGAATATATCGTGGTACATCAATGCCTAATGGACAAGCTTCTCTACAAGGAACTAGTTTTTTTTCACGTTCAGCCCAAAGGATATCTTTATCTGTAAGTGCCCCTGTTGGACAAACTTCAATACATGCTCCACAAAATTTACAACCCGATTCCTTGAGTGAAGGTGCAAGACTCCCAACTATGGTTTCTCCATTTGAATATACAAATCCTAATGCTTCAATACCACGAACGTCTCGACATACTCTAACACATCTAGAACACCCAATACATAACTCGTAGTTTCTAATGAAAAGTGGTTCATCTTCTATAATAGCACGTCCTTGGGGTCTATAACGTGGAGTGTCTTCCCGAATCCCAATATATTCAGCAACTTTTTGTAATTCACATCGCCCTAGAATTGGACAGCAGCGTTCATCTAATGGAACATTCGGTGAACATGGCTCACGAGGGCACCCTTCACGTTGCGCACACATTAAACATGCATGAGGATGCTTTGAAAGTATAGTCATTAACTTTTCAAGTCGTAAGGTTTGAATTTCTGGTGTATCAGTCGAAATTATCATCCCTTCTTCTATAATCGTACTACAAGAAGTCGACAATCCTTCAATTCCTTCTATTTTTACAACACATAGTTGACATCCCTGATGATCTTGGGGTGAATTACCCGTATTCTCATTTTCGAATTTATTTTTTCCTTGGAAAACATGATCAGTTGGCTTCAAACCCACCAGAGTCGGTAAATCGGGGTGTGCACAAAGACTAGGAATATAAATTCCAGCATTTAAAGATGCTTCTAAAATTGTACTCGTTTTCTTAGCGTCAATCTTTGTTCCATTAATTGTGATTGATATTGTTTCCATATTAAATACTCTCTAAATAT
>JAHWGK010000089.1 GCA_020054495.1 Thermoplasmata archaeon
CGCACGCAACAGAAAAAACTAAGCTAAAAAAGTATGAAAAATATGACGGCTTTTCATCTGCGGGCCTTACACTATCGATTCAGTCCACGCAGTATTCTCAGCCTTAAGTAATAATTAAATTTTAATTTCTAGGTTTTACTCCAACAGATAGCTGCAGGCAAACAAGAAATAGATGTTTTAAATGCAGTCTTTCTCCTGTAAAATCCTTCTAACCCGCCAGGCTCGTCTAAAACCTGCTAGGTATTGCTCCAACAGATAGCTGCATTCAAACAAAAAATATGTGTTCTAAATGCAGCGCCCCTCCTGTAAAAAAGGTCTAATCCGCCAGGTCCGTAGATAACTTTGCAAATAAAAATATTTTAATATACTAGTTTATTCTTTTTCAGGGTTTATATTCTTATAAAATTTTTACTATATTTCAGGCATGTAATTTATCTTAAAAACTTTTAATATATTGAAATATTTGTAATTTTTTATTATATTTGGAAATTTAACTATTAAATTATTTAATATATCATATAGCTGATCTACTTTTTTAACATAAAATTCAAGCTCTAAATCTGAAACACCACTAGATGTCCCAATATGTAAAAGATATGGATTGAACCTCAAGTATTTGATGATACTAGATCTTTGTTTATATTTTCTTAAAAAAATATCTACCTTGAATTGCTGATACCCTAATTTTGATACATCGATATCTATTCTAAAAGCTTGGATCATTCCATTTTTCACTAGATTTTTTAATCTATATGCAGCCATTGTTGATGATATACTAAGAGTTCTGGCTATTTCCGCTAATGGCATTCGCGAGTTTTCAGCTATTAATGACAATATTTTTCGATCAATGTTTTCTATCTCAATTTTTTTTCCACTACCCTTAAGTTCAAACTCTATTATTTCTGATTTTTTTAAAGTATCCTCTAAAGGAAAGGAAAAACTATAATCATAAGAGTGAATGCACGCTGAAAAGGTAATATCAGTAAAATAATCTCCAAATTTATCCATAGTTGAACTCCAAAATTTATAAAATACATTAGTGTCTTTTACCCATGTTGTTACTCCTAAGTCAAATCGCCCTTTGATTGAAATGACTCTCCAAACATGCTTATTATTGACAAAATAATTTATTATTTCATTCTCAATCTTAGGATTAGTATATTGGTAACTTAGATAGAATCTAAAACTGATATATCCTAATTTATATGCATCAATATAAGTATAATATTTTTTAATAATCCCTTTTTGCATTAATCTTTTCAATCTATAAGATACAACGTTTTTTCTAAGGCCTACTTTTTTACCAATTTGAGTTATATGCATTCTTGAATTTGTGTCCAATAAATATAATATTTTTTTGTCTTTAACATCAATATCATACATATTATTGAACAAAATAAAATAATTGTTTAAATAATTTTTGATTGTACAAAAAATGACTGAATAGAGTTTTTATTTGTTAGTACTAATTTATGGTTTGGGTTGATAATATGAGAAGGATAATATTATATCTTATAATTGGAACAATATTAATAGGTGGATTAAATAATGCAGTTTCATCTGAATTAAGAGATGCTAGTCTTTTACAGAAAAATGTTTTAAAAAAATTTTTACCACTCTATCTAAATGATACCTACGATATGGTGGTAATTACCTCTCAAGTATTTTTTGATGAATTACTTCCATTAATTGAACATAAAAATTATTATGGTGTTAAAACTAGTTTAATAACAGTTGAAGAAATCTATGAAAATTTTGATGGTAGAGACAAACCTGAACAAATAAAATATTTTATAAAATATGCACTTGAAGAATGGAACATTAGCTATGTTTTATTAGTTGGAGGTTTAAAATCATTACTATTTAGTATACCAAAAGACAACTGTAATCATGGAACTAGAGGCTGGTATGTACCAGTCCGATACACAAATATGATTGAACCAATAAATTTTCAGATATATGACCCAGGTTTTATTTCTGATCTTTATTACGCAGATATTTATGATAGTTCAGGTAATTTCTCAAGTTGGGATTCAAATCAGAATAACATATTTGCAGAATGGAATATGAGGAAAAATGAAGAAATTGATCAATTAGATCTTAATCCTGATGTTGCAATAGGAAGACTTGCCTGCAGGAATAAAAATGAAGTAAAAACAATAGTTAATAAAATAATAAATTATGAAAAAACAGGATCTGATAAAACATGGTTTAATAGGTTTGTTGTAGCAGGTGGAGATCCTCTTAATGATTTTGTAACTAAATATGTTGAAGGTGAAATCCTTGGAGATCATATTATTAATAATTATATGACTGAATTTGAATCGATAAAACTTTATGCTTCATTTCAAGAATCAAACCCTTGTTTTGTTCCAAATTTTAAGAATATAAAAAGAGAAATAAATGAAGGTTGTGGCTTTTTCCTATTAGACTCTCATGGGGTTCCAGCATATACAAAAACATTTTGGCCAGGGGATTTTGATCCAAATAATATGATAGATTGCCTTTCAGTTTATAATCTACCTTTTTTAAAAAATAAAGAAAAATTACCAATTTGTATATTGGGTGGCTGTTGGTGTTGCCAATTCAATGTATCATTATTAGGTTATTTTATTCCTGGATACAAATATTTAGGAAAACCAACTCCAGAATGTATCGGTTGGAGAATTGTACAAAAACCCAATGGCGGTGGAATAGCCACTCTTGGATTTACCGCATTAGGTTATATCCGATATCTCGGAGAAAATGGTGATATTGATGGCGACGGGATTTTAGAACCGGACTATGTTGAAAATGGTTGGGGTTTTTTAGAGTCTTGTTTTTTTGAATCATTTGATGAAGGCGAGGAATTTCTTGGTAATGTCTGGAGAAGTGCTGAAATAAAATATTTATCAACTTTTCCAATAGAAAAGAAGAGTGATTGGCAAGAGGCAAAGGATTTACTAGCGTGGACTTTGTTAGGGGATCCTAGCCTTAAAATTGGGGGATATTAGAGGTTACGAATTATATTAGTCGAATATTAGATTTGACTAGACGTTGTTTCCAAGAGATAGTTGCACACAAACGAAAAATAGATGTTCTAAATGCAGTGTTTCCCCTGTAAATTCTTTCTAACCCGCCAGGCTCGTGTTAATGACTAACACGTTTATATGTATAACATAAAAATAATTTTAAAAAAATTGTTAAATTGTATAAGGTCGAGTGTTACTATGTATATACTTTTACTTTGTTAAATCCTTCTTCTGACAGAAGTTTTACTATTATACTTCTTCTCCTAGAATAGTTTCAAGCAATTCTTTAAATAGGTTTTGTTCCTCCTTTGAAATACCTTTAGGTATCGGATATAGAACGTGTTCTTTACGATACATACCTTTAAATAAATAATTAAGAACTGTGATACATTTGCCCATTACTAATGTCCGCTCCATTGACTCGATAGTTGATTTACTTATTCTGTCGCATTCATCAGGATCATTGTGATTATAATAATAATCATATTCCATATATGCAAACTTACCATGATCCAGAGGGCTGATGTAACCAAGGGAATGCTCTAAATTATATTTTTCTCCTATATCATCAAACATTTTAATCCAATTCAAATAATGGTTTTCATCACCAGTCAACATCGCAGCTCCTGGGCCCATAAACAATTGCTGTCTCATCATTCTAGTAGGAAGTATCCGAAAAGCATGAAGCCAAACAATATCAGTCATCTCTGGTTTAGAATAAACTTTTTTAAAGAAATCCTGTAAATCTTCATCAAAAACCTTAGCAACATTTTCAGGAGAAGGATCTAAAGCTTTTTCCAAATGTTTTTTCATAGGACCAGCAAATATTGCTTTGAGTGGATCTTCTTCTTCCGAAAGTATCTTCATAAACTCACTATCTCTAAGCTCTGAAAACCTAGGTGCACCCAAAATCAAGCTTTTCATCAAAGATTGATCAATTGTATAATCGACCATATCTTCTACAATTTTTTTGTCATTTTGATCGCAGATGACAGCTACTACATAGTTTAGTTTAAGATAGTTTTT
>JAHWGK010000008.1 GCA_020054495.1 Thermoplasmata archaeon
ATATGTCACACCTTGGGGTATCATATATGCTTGTTATGATACTCATAGGAAGCGACATATGTCCTGTCCTAACACAAATTGATATAAAATGTGTTAGCAAAACATTTATATACCACATAATATATATTCCCACAGAATTCCCACGAAGGTATGAAATGAACTCCATTATAAGATTAGATGCAAGAGGTCGTTTGGTCATTCCAAACGAATTTCGAGAAACACTTAATCTTAAAGAAGGAGATGAAGTTTTATTAAGTCTAGACTCAAAAACAGATACACTTACGATAAGTCCAATTTATGGAAAATTAACCGATTTGGTTAAGATAGAAATTGAATTTGGCGACGCACCAGGCTGCTTAGCAAAAATTGCAAAAAAAATTGCGAACATGAAAATAGACTTGATAATGACAGAATCAAAAAGTTCTCAACGAGGAAAAAAAGCTCGATGGGACATAATTGCAGATATTTCAAAATGTTCATACTCAGTTATGCAAATTAAACAATTATTATTACAATCAGGTTTTGTGGAGTCCACGAGTATCACGAAGATAGCTCGTGGTAGCCTTCATAGTTAAATTAAACTCAACTTTTCAAAATTTAAAAATTTTTAAGGAAAGTATCTTATGATAAAAATTGCTGTACCAAATAAAGGAAGGATGTTCAAGTCAACAATTGAACTATTAAAAAAATCTGGTTTTGGCCCAAAAGAATTTGATGAAAGAAAACTAAGTGTTGAAACAAGCTGCAACGAGATAAAAATACTTTTCATAAGAAACGATGAAATTGGAGCTTATGTTGAATCAGGCGTGGTTGATTTAGGAATAACTGGTTTTGATATAATTGTTGAAAAAAATGTATCTGTAGAAAAGATTCTTGACTTGGATTATGGATCATGCAAATTAGTTCTTGCCGGGCTGAAAAATAAAAAATTAGTGAATGGAGTGAAAATTGCAACAAAATATCAAAATATTACGAAAAAATTTTTGGAGAAAAAAGGAATCGGAGCTGAGATCATAGATTCTCCAGGGGCTACAGAAATAAAGCCTCAGCTTGGTATTGCTGATTTTATAATAGATATAACATCAACAGGTGAAACTCTAAATGTTAATGGTTTGTCAATATATGAAGTCATTCTAACATCAAAGGCAGTGCTTATTGGAAACAAAAAAAGTATGGATGAAAAATCAAAAGAAATATCAGATATAAAACTTGCGATCCAAAGTGTAATTTCAGCTGTAAATAAAAGTTATGTGATGTTTAATATATCAAAGAAAACCCTTGAAAATATCATAGATCAAATACCATGCATGAGGGCGCCAACAATTGTCAAAACCAGTGATGAAAAAATCGTTTCCGTGCAAACTGTCGTTCCAAATAATGATATTTCTAACACGATAACCAAATTGAAGAATTTTGGTACGACAGATATTCTAGTTCTGGATATCAAAAGAGTTGTTGTCTAGGTGGACTAATTATGATAAAAATTTATGAACTAAAAAACATGCCACAAGAAAAACGTAGTTTTCTTATTAAAAGATCTTCGAGTGATATTGAAAACGTAAAAGATAGAGTAAAATCTATTATTGAAGATGTTTGTGTTAATGGTGATAATGCAATTAGAAGATACACAGAAATTTTTGATGGAGTAAAATTAGAATCATTTATGGTAACTCGAAAAGAAATTGAAAATGCATGGAAAAATATTGATGAAAAGCTCTTTTGCCAGATACAAAAGCAGATTGCCTATTCAAAAAAATTCCACGAAAAACAATTAAGAAAAGAAAGTAAAATTGAAATTGAAAAAGGTATACTTTTAGGTGAAAAATATACACCTATTGAATCTGTCGGGCTTTATGTTCCCGGTGGGAAAGCTGCGTATCCAACTGTATTACAGATTCTTGCAGTTCCTGCAAAAATTGCAAATGTTCCAAGAATCGTTGTTTGTACACCTCCAAACAAAGATGGAAGGATCTCGGAATTTGTACTTGTTATAGCAGATATTCTAGGAATTAAAGAAATTTATAAAATAGGCGGAGCGCAAGCAATTGGTGCACTTGCTAATGGAACAGAATCGATCAAACCTGTAAAAAAAGTAGTTGGACCGGGTAACATTTATGTCAGTTGCGCAAAGATGCTTGTATTTGGAAAAATTGATATTGATATGCCTGCGGGTCCAAGTGAAGTTTTGATTATTGCTGATTCATATGCAAATCCTGTATTTGTTGCAGCAGATATTCTTGCAAGATGTGAACATGACCAAAATGCTTCTGCAATTCTCCTGACAGATTCCAAAGAATTAGCAATAAATGTAAAAAGAGAAATCAAAAGACAATTTTCTAATCTTAAGAGAAAGAAGATTATTAAAAAATCTCTTTCAAAATATTCTGCAATAATAATATCAACAAAATGGGACGAAATTATAGATTTTGCAAATGAATATGCTGCCGAACACCTTCAATTAATGGTTAAAAGCCCTTGGAATCTGTTTAAAAAAATCAAAAATGCTGGTTCCATCTTTTTAGGAAATTATGCACCGGTTGCTGTTGGAGATTATGCATCTGGAACAAATCACGTGCTTCCTACTGGTCAATATGCAAAGATGTTTTCACCAGTGGGAGTTGAGACCTTTCAGAAGAAATCTGAGTTCCAATATTTAACAAAAAAGGGAATTAAAAAATTAGAACCAATTGTAAAAGAACTTTCAGCAGTAGAAGGACTAGATGGACACTATAATTCTGTAAAAGTGAGGTTGGAACATGAATTTAGGAATTGCAGTAAAAAGAAAAACAAATGAAGTAAGGGTAACTAGAAATACAAAAGAAACAGTAATTTTAGTTAGTGTAAACTCAGTTAGAGAAAAATTACTTGACGTAGATACTACAATTCCTTTTTTAAATCATATGGTTGAGACGCTTGCCTGGAGAGCAAGTTTAAACATTGGAGTGAAAATTGATTCAAAAGTAAATTTAGAGCACACTATCGCAGAGGATATTGGAATAACCCTGGGAAATGCAATTCTAGAGTTATATAAAATAAAATTATCAGAAGGAATAGAGGGTTTTGGATCTGCAAAAGGAGTAATAGATGAAGCTTCGGCAGATGCAACAATAAATATTGAAGGTAGAGTAAACTACTTTATTAATGGTCCAGAATTTCAAAATGTCGATGGGATTTCTGGTTGTAGCTTAGTTGCGTTTTTAGAAGGATTTTGCCAAGGTTGTAAATGTACTTTGAGGTTAGATTATTCTGGAAAAGACCCTCATCACTCATGGGAAGCAGCATTTAGAGCAGTAGGTCATGCAATTAAAAATGCTTTAAGTAAAAACACGTGGAGAAAAGGAACTATTTCTGCGATGAAAGGAACTTTAGATTAAAGGGAATTCAATGAAAATAGGAATTATAAATTACGGAATGGGAAACATTCAAAGTGTATACAATGCTTTTAAGTATCTTAAAGTAGAAGTTGAGTTTACAAGACCCGAGAATATTGAAAAATATAAAGCAGTTGTATTACCTGGTGTTGGAGCTTTTAAAGACACATTAACTTTATTAAATCCTTATAAAAAATATATTCAAGAGTTTATTTCAGGAAGAAGAGCTTTTTTAGGAATCTGTGTTGGTCTTCAATACCTATTTGAAAAAAGTTATGAAAATGGAGAGTGGGAAGGGCTTGGTTATTTCAAGGGGGAAGTAAAAAAACTACCAGAAAAAAAACTTCCACAGATCGGCTGGAACAAAATTGTTATTAAAGAAGAAACGCCTCTTTTAAAAGATATATTATCTGGTAGTTACGTATATTATATCAATTCATATGCAGCTGAAAAAGAAAACGCTTTTGCAACAAGCTTTTATGGAATGGAATTTGCAGCTGTCGTTGGAAAAGAAAATGTTTTTGGCACACAATTTCACCCTGAAAAAAGTGGAGAAATTGGACTAAAAATTCTAAAAAACTTTGTTGAGGTGACAAAAAATGTTTGTAATTCCAAGTATTGATATATTGAATGGTAAATGTGTTCAATTAATAAATGGAAAAATTGAAACAGCAACAGTTTACGGAAATCCAAAAGATTACTACAAAAAGTGGGTAGAGAAAGGTGCAGATATAATTCATGTGGTTGACTTAGATGCTGCTTTTAATCTTGGCTCTAACAAACAGATAATATTCAATTTACTTGAAAAAGAAGAATTAGATGTTCAAGTTGGAGGCGGCATACGAGATGAAAAATATGCATATGAACTAATTAAAAACGGCGCAAAAAGAATCATTATTGGGAGTAAATCATTAGATGCAGATTTTCTAAAAAAATTGAGGAAAAATATCCCAAAAGATAAGATAATGGTCGCTCTTGACACTTGTTTTGGTAATATTGTCTCAAACGCTTGGCAAAATGATACAGGAATACCCTACAGTGAAGGAGTTAAAAAAATTAAACTATATGCTGGCTCCATATTATCAACAGATGTAATTAAGGAAGGATTACTAAAGGGGCCTAATTTAAAAATACTTAAAAAAATTGTTCAGAAGGAAATCCCTACATATATTTCTGGAGGATTTACTACAATTGATGATATAAAACTTGCAGAGAGCTTTGGTTTTTCAGGTGTGATAATTGGTAGAGCTCTTTACACAAATAAACTTGATTTGGAGGAGTTATGGTAAATGCTTGCAAAAAGAATTATCCCTTGTCTTGATGTTGATAATGGTCTTGTTGTGAAGGGGGTAAAATTTCAAACACTTGAAACTGTAGGAGATCCAGTGGAACTTGCTAATTGTTACAATAAGCAAAGTGCAGATGAGCTCGTGTTTTTAGATATTGGCGCCTCACCAAATAAAAGAAAAACTTTGTTTGAAGTAGTTAAAGGTGTTTCTGAACGGGTGTTTATTCCACTGACTGTCGGAGGAGGTATAAGATCAATACAGGATGTTCAAATGGCTTTATCAAATGGTGCAGATAAAGTTTCGATTAATACAGCAGGTGTAAAAAATCCTCAACTTATCAGAAAATCGTCAGAGAAATTTGGATCTCAATGCATTGTTTGTGCAATAGATGCTCGAAAAGATGGTATTTCATGGTCTGTTTTGATTAACGGGGGAAGGAAGAAAACTGATAACGATGCAATACAATGGGCAAAAAAAGTTGAGAAATATGGTGCTGGTGAAATACTTCTCACCAGCTGGGATGCTGATGGAACAAGAAAAGGATATGATTTAAAACTGACAAGAAAAATTGCTGGAGCTGTAAATATACCAGTTATTGCATCAGGTGGTGCAGGATCACTAAAAGACATTTTAAATGTTTTAACAATAGGAAAAGCAGATGCAGCACTAATCGCGAGTCTTTTTCATTTTGGAACCTTCACAGTTCAAGATGTAAAGGAATTTTTAAAAAGAAATGGAGTTGTTATTAGATGATGATAGATGCGCTTAAATTCAAGAATGATTTGATTCCTGTTATAGCTCAAGATATAGATAGAAATATTTTAATGCTAGCTTATGCAAACAAAGCATCTCTCAAAAAAACTCTTGAAACAAAAAAAGCTTGGTATTGGTCAAGGAAACGTAAAAAGCTCTGGATGAAGGGGGAAAAATCTGGTAATACACAGGAAATAATTGGAATTTATACTGACTGCGACAAAGATTCAATTTTGTATATAGTTAAACAAAATGGTGTTGCATGTCACAATGGTACATATTCTTGTTTTACTGAACCGATCTTACCCAAAAAAGCCATGTCGATTTTAGAAGAAGTATATCAAGTAATAGAAGGGCGGAAAAAGTTCAAACCAAAAAACAGCTACGTAGCAGGCATAATAGAAGACAATAATAGATTAATTGCTAAGATTCAAGAAGAAAGTGAAGAATTAATCGAGGCTTTCAAAGAAAATGAAAATCTTGTCTGGGAAGCTGCCGATTTGATATTTCACACATTTTTGCTACTTGCAAATAAAAATGTAGAATGGGAAAAATTGGTCGAAGAATTTAAAAAAAGGAGGAGGAAAAAAGATGAAAATGCTGAGAAATGAAAAGTTATATTATATAGGTAAAAAACTTAGATTGAAGAAGAAGGACATAGATCTAGTTATAAATGATACAAATAACATAGAAGAACAATCTTCTTCAGCTGGGCCTCCCTGGTATCCAGGGACTCACTACGGGACAGTAAGCATCGACGAATTCTAAAATAATATAAATTCTTAGAAAGCAACAGATCAAAAAACAATTATTGTAATTCATCGTGAATTGCTTTTATAGATTCCCTCAAAAACTTTTCTTTTATGATGAAATAATACGCAGCTTCTGATGCACCTGCTGAAATCATTTCAATATTAATTCCTTTTTTTGCAATTGAGCTGAATACTCTTGCAGCAATGCCGTGATGTTCAAGTAAACCTTCGCCTACTATTGCTATCAAAGCTATATCCTTAATTTTTTCCAGTTTTTCAACAGTTTTAATTTTATTAGTTGCTAGTATTTCATAACTTTTAGTTAAATCTTTATTTTCCAATAAAAGAGTGATACAAGTTTGTGAGGTAATTACTGATTTAATATTGATTTTATTTGAGCTTATATTTGAAGTAATTTCTGATAAAACACCGGGTTTATTGCCTATACCCGGACCGTGTATTTTGATACATGCGATATCTTTACTATGAACTATGCTTTTAACCAATTGTTTACTATAGCCATTGTTTCCAATTATTGTTCCTATACCTTGGGGTTTATTAGTGTTTTTTATTACCAGTTTAATGTCTTTTTTCGCTAATGGTTCAACTGTTCTTGGATGCAAAATTTTTGCGCCGAAATATGCCAGTTCTGCAGCCTCTTTGTATGAGAGATGATTCAGTAAGTGAGCTTCATTAATAATACTAGGGTCGACATTCATGAAACCATCAACATCTTTCCATAGATCCACCTCATCGGCATTAACAGCATTAGCAATCACAGATGCACTATAGTCACTACCATTACGACCGAAAATAGTAGTATGCCCATTATTATCACATCCAAAAAAACCTGTAATAATAGGGACTATATTCTTTTTAAGGGTCGGTAAAATCTTTTGATTTATATTATTAGAGGAGAGGTGTAAAATTGCAATAGCATTTCCAAAATCACCATTGGTAAGAATACCTAAATTATCAGCTTCAAAAACTTGGGCTTTCACACTCCGATCACAAAGTGTTCCTGCAAGTATTGGTACTGAAAGTCTTTCACCGTAACTAAGTATCAAATCTCTGGTTTTATCGGTAAGTTCTCTGACATAATAGACCCCTCGTAACAATCGTTCTAATTTTTCAATTTTTTTATTTATTATTTCCTGAACTCTTTTAAATATGGCTTTATCTGTAATTGCTTCTGAAGAGATTTTAAAGTGTAATCTGCGTAAATGTTGAATAAGCCCTTGTATTGCGATTTCATCAAATTTTTTATAGTTAAGATACTGCTGAATTGTATCTGTAACACCACAAACACCTGACAATATCACAATTTTTTTGTCTTTTTCATTTTTAATTATTTTTGCGACAGTTCGGAAACCATCTGCATTTTTTAGGCTTGAGCCACCAAATTTCATTACTTTCATTTTTTATTAATCCCCCTATTTATCCTAAATATCCTTCTTGCTTTGTATATTCTGCATTCAAAACGGAATTGCCAGCTGCGCCCCTAATCGTGTTATGAACGAGTAGTAAAAATCTAACTTGGTTCCCATGCTTTTTAAATCTTCCCACAGATACACTCATGCCTCTTGTTCTTGCAGGTGAACCTGCATTAACATCAAGTATAGGCTGTGGTCTGTTGTTCTCATTTCTTAAAATGAGGGGTTTGCGTGGAGAAGTTGGCAAATTTCCTATTGAACTAAATTTTCTAATTTCTTTTTTAATATCATCTAAATCAACATCATCTTCAAATTCAACAATAACTGACTCAAGATGACCATCTCTAACTGGGACTCTTGCACAAGAAGGGATAATTTCAATTTTTTTATTGTTAATTTTATTATTATGAAATTCTCCTAAAATCTTTTTTGTTTCAATTTGAATCCTTTCTTCTTCGCCTCCAATATATGGTATAACATTACCTAAAATGTCAATTGATGAAACACCCGGGTATCCCGCCCCAGAAAGTGCTTGATAAGTTGTAACAATAACATTGCGGATTTTGTATTTAGTTAATGGTTTTAATGCAATAGCAAGGCCAGTTGTAGAACAATTTGGGTTTGTCACAATAAAACCCTTGTGTTTTTTCTTCTGAACCTTAATCAATTTTATATGATCGGGATTTACTTCAGGAATCAGAATAGGAATGCTTTTGTCAAGTCTATAAGCACGAGAATTTGAAAACACTGCAAATCCATTTTCAGCAAGTGTTTTTTCTATGTTTACCGCAATAATTGGCGGAAGTGCACTAAACACAACCTTGATACCTTTCTTTTTAAACAATTTAAGATCAAATAATTTGATTTGCAATTTTTTTACATATGAAGGAACCTCTCCGTCTATTAACCAATGCACTGCGTTTCCATATTTTTTACCCTCATTTTTTTCAGAGGCTGTTATAATTGTGAGTTCAAAGAACGGATGGTTCTCTAGTAATTTTATAAAACGTTGACCAACAATTCCAGTTCCACCTAGTACTGAACACTTTATTTTTGTAATTTTATCGCCCTCTTGTAATTAATTCATAAGGTACATTTGCAGTAAAAATTTCGGGAACATTCCCCCAAAAACCAATCTTTTCATCGATGATTATTGTTACACCAGATATTTCTTCAATACCCTTTAAAATCTTGAATGCATCTTTGATATCTCCGCCTTTATTTACTAGATTACCCAGAGCAGTTGCAGCTGCATCAGCAATTGATATATTATTTGATATGACAATGACGGCATCAGTGTTACCAAAGCTGAGAGAATGCCCAATCTTACCAGATGACGTGCATAAACCAAGAATTTTATTTTTTGGTGAAATTCTAAAGGCAAGTTTCCCTGTAGATTGATTTCCAGTGTATATGCCAATAGTAATTGTCCTATCTGAAAATAGTGCGAGGTCTCCGCCATTATCAACAATTGCATGTTTTGCACCTTTTGAGACCATTGCTTTTACAGCATACTCTGCAATAATTCCAGCCACTGTTGACATTGGACCAATATTTAACTTCTCAGAAGATCTACACATTTTCTTGATAATTTCAGGTGCATTATTGTCAAATTTGTAAGGCTCTAAAGTTATTTTAAAAAACTCGTCTTTTTGAATATATTGCTCTATATCTTTTCTACATTTTTTTATTTCTTCTATAGCAATTTCAATATAATGATCATTTTCTGCAATAATTGTAACAATTGTTTCATTAAGTTGAAAATGTTTTCTTTTTAGTTTTATATCGCCTTCAAGAATTGTTTCGTTAACTTTTATGTTTCTCCCCCCTTCTTATTTGAATCCAACGATTTAAGTGATTTATCTAATGAAAAACGTTGGATCGGCTCTTGAATTAAAAACTGTCCTTTTTCAATCCATAATTTAAGAGTATCAGCAATTTTTTTGGCTTTGTTGTAATTTGATAAGGATCTGGTTGGAACTTCTTTTCCATTTATATTAATATAACCACGTCTCAACTGTTCATAATTAACTTCACCAAATACTGGATGATCTCGTGAACGAGAACTGTAATCATAAATAGTTGTGTAGATATCCTTGTCTCTAACCAATGTATATTTCAGAATCTCTTCATTTAAAATCGGAATGGGAACACCAATTCCAACTCTCATTGAAACTCCATATTTAGGAAGAGAAATAGCTTTGATATATTCTGAACTCATTTCCTTTAAATTACCTATTACTCCAAGGCAACCTGCAGGTTGTTTTGGTACGCCTCCCTCAGTCCTTGGAACTTTTGATTTAAATTGAGTTCCTTCCCATGTGACATATCCTTGTGTACCACCTAGAAAAATTCTAGTTCCGATTCCAATAGTTTTATAATATGGGTCATTTAACAAGGGACTTAGCTGTCCAGCAGAGGAATAATTAGCATTACCAAAGTTTGGTAATAGTTTACCCATATACGTGTACAAAGTTTTATTTGAAGGATTTGTTGCAACTCCATAATTTTGATATGAATTACGAGGGTTGAACATTACTGCTTGATTAATTGATTTTAGTGAGATATATGTATCAATTTCTTTTCTAGGGTAGCAATCTGTAGGATAGCCAATTGCATGTAAAAGGATTTTTTTTCCTTTAATTAGGTCCTCAATTACATGAGCTCCACCATATTTTAGATTGAGATTTTTGTCAATTTCGGTAGCTCCTAAGTAAGCATCCACTGCAGCAAGTCCACAATAGACTTGGATGCCGTTTAACCATGCTTTAAGCATTTTAATAGGAGGATCTGCATGTCCAAAATTTAAATATATACCTGATGAGCACATTGCACCAAATGTACCTGTTGTAACAACGTCTACTTCTTTTGCAACCTTTTTTACTCCATTTTGTCTTACTAATTCAATGATTTCTTCAGCATTTACTACGACGCATTCTTTATTAGCAATTTTTTTGTTTATTTCTTTATAGGTTTTCATATTTTTAATACCAACCCTATATTAAGATTGTATTAGGCATATAATAATATTTTTTGTTAAAATTATTCCAATAGGAATAAATACTAGTAATGCAATAATACATATTATTATGTTATACGAACTGAGAAGAGTAAAACAAATGAGGCAGAAACTTGGACTTACTCAGACTCAACTTGCGAAATTAGCAAATGTTAGTCAGTCTATTATTACAAAGATTGAAAGAGGAACAATAGAACCTTCATATTCAATTGCAAAAAGATTATTTGAAGTAATGGAAGAACAATTAGCAGATACCCAAGAACAAATAATTGCAAAAAATATTTGTACAAAAAACATTACCTTTGTAAAATCCAGTGAGACTCTTGATAAAGCCATACAACTGATGAAAAAGCATTCAATCTCCCAGATGCCTGTAATTGATAATTCAGATATCATTGTGGGAAGTATCTCTGAGGAAACATTTATTAAAAATTATGACAAAATAAAAAATAAAGAAATGAACGTTGAACAAATTATGGATGACCCTTTTCCAACTATTCCTGAAAAATCACAAATAGCATTAATTAGAGATATACTAAAAAGATATCCAGCTGTAATTTTAACAAAGAAAGGTAAACCAACTGGCATCATTTCAAAAGCAGATTTACTTAAAAAACTTTAAAACGCATTCACAATTTTGATATTTTTTCCTTTAGCAATCATAAATATGTTCTTTTTTATCAAATCATAATTAGCAATGTTTTTTGAGATATCAGATTTCAATATTTTTTCAACATTTTCTTTAATACCTGGTTTTAAATTTAGTTTATCAACCATTATTTCTGTTGCACCGTTTTCGATAAAAGCATCTATAATTATTGGCAAATCCTCAAGCTTTATGGTTGGATAAACAGGACCAAAAAATATACTTGTTTTAATTCCTCTGTCAGAACACTTTTTCAAAGCTATGAATCTTTCTTTAATGGTTGATGAATATGGCTCCAGAAGTTTTCTTTTAGAATCATCTAGAGTTGCAATACTAAACATGACTTCGGCCTTTGAAAATTTTGAAATCAAATCAATATCCCTTATTATCAAATCTGATTTTGTTTGAATGCAAACTGGAAAATCACGTAACAGAAGTTGCTCTAAACAATATCTAGTAAGCTTGTATTTTTTTTCAATAGGTTGGTAAGGATCAGTAACTGTTGAAATTGCAACAACACCAGGTTTTTTTGATTTAAGCTCTTTTGAGAGAATAATAGGAATGTTTGTTTTGACATCAACAAAACTACCCCATGTGCTTCTTTTAATTCTTAAGACATTTGGGACATAACAATAAGCACATGTATGTTGGCATCCCCTGTATGGATTTAAAGAATAATCTAAGCCTGGAAGTAAAGATTTTGAAAGTGCAGTCTTACATTTTATTTCATTAGTTTTCATTTAATCTCCTAAAAATCTTCAAGTCTTTTTTGATATAGTTGATTTTTAAGAATCGCACTATTTCGTATCCATCGCTGGAGAGGTATATCCATTTTTTCAGAAACGAATACTAGGGCTTGATTTAAAGTATCGAATTTTCGATAGGGTTCTTTTAGTGCTTTTCTTACACTTTCACGGACATTCCAAACACCGATGGGCATTATATACCCAGGATGCGCTTCTCTAAGAATTACGGCTCCTGCTTGTCTTCTTTCCTTATTCAATACTTCATTTACAGCAAGGCGGGCAGCATAATAACAACCACCAATTTCTGCATAAGTAGTTCTGCCCTTGTAAAACTCATAACTATTAAAAATCGAAATGGAACTACCATATGGGTTCCATGTTGTATTTGGATACCATGCTTCAATTAGCTCATACTGCCACTCAGATGGTGTCATAAGTACTGCCCATCTGTTATCAAATTGATTATGATAGTAAACCCTAAATTCATTAATCCAAGGATATGTCTTTGTATTTTTCATTAAGTTTTCACCAATATTAGAGTCAACAGCAGTGATACTCCAACGAGTTGGAACAAAACGTCTTAGTTTTTTAACTCCGAAAGCACCTACACTAAAAGCACGTTGAATTTTTGATATTCTAACTCCATCATTATACAAATTAAAAATTGCATCTTTAGATTTTAAATCAGTGTCATAAAACGCTTTTTCAATATGTTGTTCATATTTTGGATTTGAAATATCAAATTTCCTTATTGGTGCGGATGGCCCATGAGGTTGTGCATCATCATAAAAGGCAATGCTCCCACGGGGCTTCTTTGAAAAAATTGCATCAGTAAAAACACTGTTTTTAGCTAGAGCAAGCTCTCTAGTATATTCAACAATTTTATTTGAGCTTTCAACATTATATACATCAACAGTGTGTTTACCTCGGATAAGCATTGAACGAAAATCTACAATATCGTCAATACTTTTATTTAGCCACAGTTCTGGAGTATCAATAATTGATGTATCACCCATAATTGGTGGAATCATAGGACCAATCGATACTTTTGGATAACCAATTCTGCCGATAAAAACGCTAGGTGGAGATGACCCACCTATTCTAACAGTGTCAATTAAAGATTTCACTTTATCTCGTGAATGATATTTTACAATAACAGGGCACCTTGATTTACCACATAAAAATTTTGTACCACGACATAGAGCACATAAACTAGTAGATTCTTGCTTTGTAATTGGTAGAAGTTTCTCTTGGTTATTTGAATAAAATTTAGTATTTTGCAACATTGTATCATTGGATTGTTTGTTTTAAATAATTTTCCTTGAGTTGATTAAAAGTATAACATTTTTTACTCCAAATACTTATTTATTAGATATTGCATTTCGGCGTGATAATTATGTCAGCTAAAAAAATAACAAGTGAAAGAAAGAGATCTCGTCCTGTTGAAAAACGAAGTAAACTGATTAAGTTTAAAAAATACAAACTGTTGTTTGGCTTTATTTTATTAATAATTACAGTAGCTGCAATAGCTACAGTATATGTTTATACTGGAAACGATACAAACAATACTGATAACAGTGACAATCCAATTAATACTGATAACAGTGACAATCCAATTGCAGTTTTTGATACAACAATGGGAACTATAAAAATTGAGCTTTATGAGGATAAATTACCAATAACTGCAGGTAATTTTATAAAACTTGTAAATGATGGGTTTTATAATGGAATGACTTTCTATAGAATTAGCGATGACTTTATGATACAAGCAGGGAGACACTTCCCAGATGGTTCAGAAAACCAGAGCCCTTATGGAACAATAGAGTTTGAAACTCATGATGATGTGAAACATGTTGATGGTGCTATTTCGATGGCAAGCACTGCTGCAGGAACTGGTGGAAGTGGAGAATTTTTTATCTGTGATGGTGAACAGTCTTTTTTAGATGGCAACTATGCCCCTTTCGGTGTTGTTATTGAAGGAATTGAAGTGGTTAGAGATATAGCAGCTCAACCACATGATAATAGCAATCCTGCAGGTGGGGGGGTTCCTCTAGAAGATATAATAATTAACAGCATAATTATTGAAAGTTCATAAAAGGAATGATATAAAATGGCAAATAAAATAGTGGAATTTAATACAAATAAAGGCAGTTTTAAAATCGAACTCTTTAATGACAAAGCACCTCTTACAACCGGGAATTTTATGAAATTAGTAAACAAAGGATTTTACAATGGACTAATTTTTCATAGAGCAATTCCAAATTTTATGATACAAGGTGGATGCCCGCACGGAACTGGAAAAGGAGGCCCAGGGTATACAATCAAGGATGAATTTCATCCTGATTTAAAACATGAATCTAAAGGAATACTTTCAATGGCAAACGCAGGTCCTAATACAGGAGGCAGTCAATTTTTCATAACAGTTGCACCAACTTCATGGCTTGATAAACATCATTCTATCTTTGGAAAAGTAATTGAAGGCATGGATGTTGTAGAAAACATATCTAAAGTTGATAAAGATAGAAATGATAAACCACTTAAAGACGTTGTTATAAACAATATTACCATACGTTAAAAATTGAAGTGAATTATATGACCATTCTTTCGGACATTGATATTAAAAATTCAATAGAAAAAAATGATCTTGGAATAGAGCCTTTTAATGATAAGAATCTCACACCAAATGGCTATGACTTATCAATTGATGAAATATACATTAAGAAATCAGATCAACACATCAAAGATGGAATTGCTAAAATTCCACCATTGACATGGTTTGCAATTAGTACAAAAGAATTTGTCAAAATGGGCCCGAGAATTACTTCTCAATTATGGATAAGATCGAGTTACGCACGAAAAGGTGTTATGGCAAGTTTTGGAAAGGTAGATGCCGGTTTCCATGGAACACTTACAATTAGTTGTTTTAATTCAAATGATGAACCATTAGAACTCCCAATCGGTGATAGATTTTGCCAGATTGTTTTTGAAAATATGGAATCAATTCCATCAGAGCTTTATAATGAAAAATCAGGTAACTATCAAAATCAGCGTGGATTGAAACTACGGTGAAACTTACTGGCTTTTTTCTTATTTTTGAAATGAAATGTAGAATAACCATTAATTTGGGTTAATATACTTATAATTTGAATTTAGCTTATATTATAAAAGTTTAGTAATGGCAATAATTTAATTAAGGATTATCTTATAAGAAATATTACGTACGTGGAGGCGATATTAAATGGAGAAAATAAATAAAATTAATACTTTTTTAAAAGCGAGCTTACTAGCATTTGTTCTAATTTTGACTTCCTGCACAAATTTAACACTAGCAACTTCATCAATTTCAAATGTCGAAGAAGCAGCAAGTTTTATAGTTGAGCAACTATCAATTAATGAAAATGAAGTTCTTATTTATGTTTGGGGACCTGTTTCTGAAGGTGAAGAAGTATTCAGTACTAAGAATCATATTTTGGACTCCCCCGATAAAGGATACGTAATTTATATTGATCTTTATCCCCAAGCTAATTTATTTCACCCTGTAAAATATATTTTCTTATCAGAAACCACAAAGGAACTTATTGTCAAAGATGCAATTAGTCCACCTAGTAACTTTGCAGATTATCAAATGATCGAAACAGCAATGAGTGAAATATTTACATCAGCTGAAAATAGAATAGCATCTATTCCTGAAGGTAAAATCCTCTCTTCTATGAAAAGCTCATCTGATTCAAGGTGGGCTGTACTTATGAATGGTGGATATAATTCTGGTAATAATCATGTTCGGTATTGGAATGATTTATCAAATATCTATATTACCTTAACTTATGTGTATGGCTATCAAGATGAAAACATCATTGTTCTCTGTTCTGATGGATTAGATCCATCTCCAGATCAATCAAATGGTCAAAATTCAAATCCAGATTTAGATGGTGATGGAGATGATGATATAATGTATTCTTGCGTTCTATCAAATGTCGACATGGTTTTTGCAGAGCTTGCTAATATTTTATCTGACGGAAGCGAGTTGTTTATTTTCCAAACTGACCATGGTAGCAACAGCGGTGGGTGGAGTACTCTATTTAATCTTTGGAATATGGAAGAATTAACAGATACTCATTTTGCATCTCTATTAGATGCATTACCAAATTGTGAAATTGTCTGCACCTTTGAACCATGTTTCTCAGGAGGATTTTTAGATGATGTAGTATTACCCCCAGGTCCAATTGTTGCATCTTCTGCTTGTCGTCATGATGAATATTCGTGGGCAATGCCCCCCGATTACGTCTATGACGAATATGTATTTCATTGGACTGCTGCAGTCAATGGTGAGGATGCCTATGGAGTTCCTGTAGATGCTGATTATAATCAAGATGGAATGATTACCATGGATGAAGCTTTTATTTATGCAGAAACAAATGATGCTCAGCCTGAGAGTCCACAATATGGAGATTACCCAGAAGATATTGGCACTCTAATTTCTCTTTGGCCGGGCAGCGAACCACCGGAAACGCCAACTACACCAAATGGACCAGATGAATGGATTCCATATGTTGAAGCTACGTTTTCAAGTACCACAACAGATCCAGAAGGAGAAAGTATCTATTATATGTTTGACTGGGGCGACGGAAACATGAGTGGATGGGTCGGACCATATGCATCAGGACAAACTGGAAAGGCATCTCATGATTGGACTGAACTTGGAGAATACGAGATAAAAGTAGTTGCAAAAGATGAAAACGGTATTGAAAGTAATTGGTCAGAACCAGCAGTTCTTTCAATCGTCGCAAATAAACCACCTGAAAAACCAACAATCACTGGACCTACCTCTGGTAAAGTTGGAGTACCCCTAGACTTCAATGTTGTTGCAACAGATCCCGAGGGACACGATGTATACTATATGGTTTTATGGGGAGACGGGAGCTATGTGGATTATACAGGGCCATATGCATCAGGCGAAGAAGCAACATTTAGTCATACATGGACTTCAGCTGGAGAATTTAATATTGTAGTAAAAGCACAAGATCATTTCGGAGCAAAAAGCCCACAGAACAACCTCGAATTAAGTATAACCAAGAACAAAGCAGTAACTAATCTGGTATTACTTAGATATCTAGAGTATCTGACAAATAATTATCCAAATGTGTTTCCAATTCTAAGGCAGCTATTGGGATTATAAATCCACATTAATATATGCAAATTCAAAGGCTATTAATCAAAGTGGTAGTTTACTACCTAGATTGTTTCAATTATTTTAATTACAAAACTTTCCTTGCAAATGTTAAATATCCTGTGTGACCGAGCATGTTAAAACTGGGTCTAGTACCACGATCAGATACTACCATCTCTCGCTGAATGTTTTCAATTGTTTTTACTTCTATAAAACTGTGTTTTTCAATTTCTTTAACAGTCTTTTCCACCTGCGATATAAGCGGAGAGTAAGAACACAAGTAACCACCAGGTTTAAGCGCTTTCCACACATGAGTAACAGCGTTCCATGGATCAGGAATATCAAGGACCACGGCATCTAATTGTTTTTCTTCTATTCCTTTTGTAATATCCTTTATTTTTGCTGTAACATAGTTGTCCAGTTTCGCTGTTTTTAGGTTTTTCATAGCATGCTCAATAAAATCCTCACGAATATCATATGAAACAATTTTTCCACTTGGCATTATAGCAGTTACAAGTGCAATGGTAAGGGAACCTGAGCCGATACCTGCCTCTAACACTTTTTGACCAGATTCAACAGAACAATTCATAATAATATGTGCAGCATCTCTAGGAAGAATAATCTGTGCACGGCGTTTCAAACCTTGGAGTTTATCCTGTAAAGAGGGGCGAAGAACCCAAAATTGTTTATTTCCAATCTCAATTTGTTCTCCATACTTTTTTCCAACGAGAATTGATGGATCTATAACGCCAACACCTTTGATTTTATCAGTTTTACCACCTGTGTCAACTAAGAATTTTCTAAAAGCAATGTCAATGAGAACCACGGTGTCCTTTTTTTTCACTTTTATTACCATATTTATCTTGTCCTTACATGTTCACAAGAGAACCAAAACCAAGATCTTCTATATCGAGTTGATCGAGCCATTTTTCTTTACAATTACAATCAAGCTCCTTAAACACATTTATATTTTGCGAAAGAGAAAACTCATATACTGCATCAAGAAATCTACGATCACATAATTTACAGTTATGTGCACCTCTGATACTTCCACCACCTGCTATATCACATTTAATTCTAACACTTCCAGCAGTTTTTTTACTTTCTTTAAGTATTTTAACAACACTAAAAAGCCATGCTGGCCGGTACTGTTTTCGATTCCATAAATAATTCACTAACGTATTTCGCTGTACGTTAGTTGGATTAAATGAAACAGTATCGGTAATTGTTTTAATTTTATCAACGGTATTTATTGCATCTTCGATTGATTCTTTTTCTGTTAAAAATGGAGGTTTAATCAAAACGTACGTTTTCAACTTAACATCTTGTTTTTTTAGTATTTTTGTAGCTTTTTTATATTCTTCAAATGTAAATCCCTTGTTTAAACAGTGTTCACGCACAAAATTACTAGCAGATTCAAGGCCAATTCCAATTTCAAAGGTTTTAGATTTGAAATAATCTTTGATTTCTGAGAGTTTTTCATCTGTAATAAATTCTGGCCTTGATTCTACAGATACTTTATCAGCTGTTTCTACAAGTTTACCTAGGATTTTTTTTCTAACTATAGGTTTTATTTCTTTATCATCTAAAAAACTGCCAGATGTAAAAATTTTAATAAAATTTTGCCCAGAATAATTATTCATTGCTGTATCAAACTGTGCTAACAGGTCACTATCAGATACATTCTCCCACATACTGTCGTTGAAATATCCACACATACTGCATCCAGAGTTTAGAGCCCAAGAGCACCCCTTCGTTCTAAAAATAATTACAAAAGCATCAATTATTTTGTCATCTAAAACATCTTTTTCAGACCAACAACTCACTGGTTTTTTAGCATCTTTAGATTTTGGCGTGAAATCTTTCTTTAGATTTCTACAGAATTGTGCTATTTCGTTCATTTCTGGTTTCTTCTATCTTTCTTCCGGTATTTAAAGATTAGAACAACGACAACAAGAGAGATAAGAAATACTAATATCTCAAAACCTGGTGCCATAACATAACGTGGACCCGGAAGTTTTATTTCTGGCGAAGGCTCTGTTCCAACGTTTGGATCATCAACTACACTAAAATAATATGGGACGGTGTCAATTATTGTATTGTTAAACTCCACAAATTTACCATCAACTATGTGATTTTCGAAATAATAGATTATTTCAGCTGATATGTTGACTGTAGCGTTCTCGTTTTCTAACCAACCATTTTTCTTTGGAGTAGATAGATAATAATCGTCTTGTTCAGATTTTGTTGCATTAATTTCCATACCATCATTAACAGAATAGTAAACTCTGCTAACATCGGTGTTTATACCAAATTTAAGTGTAGTAGCATGTCCTATTCTGGGACCTGGCGAAACATCTGCATCTAGAGGTTCAGGACAAGTTATTGTGCTATTACTATATGCAAAAGAACCTTCTCTTACTGTAGCATGACCACTAGAGTCCTCAATTGTTATTTTAAAATTGTATGTGTCTGTATTCTCTGTTAAATTGTCTGGGCTCTGATAAGTATAGCTGAAAATATTATTATTAAAATCAAAATTGGGAGATTCTGTTGTTCCATCTGGATAAGTCAAATCAAATTTGATATTTTGTTTTTCAATCCCTACGTTATCTGTTATCTTTCCCACAATTAATACTGTACCGCCTAACTCCTGCATACCTGGCAAAACCGCAACTTCTACACGTGGTGCTTCATCATCATAAAACGGCGGGTTGACAAGCACTATAACCACTATTAGCCAAGAGAAGAAATAAACAGCATAAGAGCCGAACCAATTTTTCCGTCCAAAATCAGTTAGATCAAGATTTAATCGTATGAAAATAGATTTCAAAAATGCTGCGTTAACAACTACAACAAGTAAAACCAGCTCCCATCGAAGATAATGTTTACCCATAAGAGCCCAAAAACCAAAACATACAAGGCCCATAAAACAGCCGAATAAGAATGAAATAAACGTGGATTTGATGTTTCGTCTTTCTCTTTTAAAAAATGATTCTTCATCAAATTTTGGTAACTTAAAGGGTTTATCTTCCTCCTCGTCTTTTTCTTTCCTTCGTTTTGCCATTAGTGGGGGGATAGAATTCTTATTTAAAGGCTTTTCTCATATTATTTTTTTGCCTTTTTTGATTTCTTAGTTTCGGTTTTTGCCTTTTTCTTCTCGAGTTTTAATCGCTCTTTTTCAACCTCGGTTTTCAGTTTTTCCGTCTCCAGCTCAACTGAAGGATGAACCTTTACAACTTCTTCTGTTGTAGATAAGCCTGCGCGATATTTATATGTAAAGAACAAAGAAATTATTATGTATATGACTAAAATAACAACCAAAATAATAATAATTGGAGTCGGAAATTCTAATTGTTCAAAAAAAATGAGTCTAATTGCAAGAAATACTGAAAGAAGAACAGTACCCGCCCAAGCATGATGACGAAATGCTTGATATTTCCTCTTACTCTCTGGTAAACTCTTATTATTCATAGGAATTCAGTGCCTTCAGGCAATTCCTTCAAATATTTTCTAAAACCAGTTGGCCATTTATCAGGATCAAGACCTTTTTGAGCTAAAAATGCTGTTGTCCAACGTTCAAGACCAATACCGGAGCATCCGCTCCAAAGCTCACTTTTTTGAGCTTTTATATTAAATGCTTTTATGTACTTATCCCCAAGGATACTTAGGTTTTGGAATTCAAGCCACTCTGATTTTTTACGATCACCTCGATATGGCATATAGGCTTCAAAATCAATGGTTCCGGTATCCTGATTACCAGCGTCGCCAATTTTTCCTGCTTGAGCCAGATACCATGGAGTAACCCATGCCATACGCCATTCAAGCTTAAAAATTTCGTTAAAAACATGCTTATACCTCTCAAGTAGTTTTTCACGAAGATTGAGAAGCTGCTCTTTGGTTCCAATGTAAACTGGTTCAATACGATGAAACTCATCAACACGCTCTATACCATGTCTTCCACCTGATTCATATCTACCTGAAACAGCAGTTTTATCATATATTAACACAGGAAGCGATTTTTCAGAAATAGTTTTTCCCGTGAAAGACCAATAAATCACAGGGCATTGAGCATAACAAATACCTGCAGTAGGAATTGAAACATTCTTCTGCAATTCATCAAAAGGAACTTCTTTTGTGATCTTTGTAAGATCAACAAATCTTTCCCATTTTTCAGTATCTCTAGTTGCAGGTTCAGTGATATAGTAAAACTCACCAGGCATTCCCTCGAGATGACCAGTCTTTAGCCATATATCAAATGGAACCATACTAGACTCAATAATTTCTTGAAAACCGAGCGGCTTTAATACTTCATCAATTGCAATTTTTTCCATTGTTTTTAAAATAGCAGCGGCTTGAGGACGATAAAACCATTTACCCTTTGTAGGGCCTTGTTTCAACCAACTAAGTTTTACCATTTCCTCAGTTGGATCCTTTAACCATACCTGTTTTTTCTCACCAGATTCCCAGATTAATTTCCAGAATTCTCCTTTGCCTTCATAATATTGATTTTCAACTTTTTCTTTTACAAGGGTGATCATTCTGTCTATGTAATTCCTTTGTAAAAATTCTTCATCAACATCCTTTAACATAATAGTTGCTTGTTTTTCTTCAAGTTTTACATCTGCAAAAGGTATTGTAATTTTTTTCAATGGTTTTTTAACAAGTTCAAATCCTATTTTGTATTTCTCAATATTTATTTCTCTTACGCCAAGATGATGCTTTTTACCAAACTCTTTACTTATAGCATTTTTCATTTGAAGAAGTACATTATGCGGACGGAAACTTCCTTCAGAAACAATGTCAAAAGAAAGCGAGTTTTTTTGAATTTTCAAACTTTTAATTTTGGCACTTTTGTCTTGTCTAATTAGACTTTTACTATAGCTTGAAATAAAAGCCTCAATTTCCCTTTTAATTGAAGAAACATCACCGCTGAACGTAAAATCTACCTTTAAATCAAATTTCATATTAAAACCAACATTACATATAGATTATTAATCTTTATCGACCACTTTTATTGCAACAGAAACACATGCAAGATAATCGTCAAGAGTATGAAGAAGCGAAGATATAGAATTAGTTTTTATCTGTGCTTCTAATCTTTTACCATTAACTTTTGATTTAACAAAATGAAAGTTGTCAACTGCTATAGATTTCAGAACAGTTTTTGCTTTTTCAACATCATCAAGTTCTATAACAACATCACAGGCTACATTCATACTATCACTTCAGTTGATTAATAATAATTGCATCAACCATATCTAAAAATTCTTCTTCTTTTTCATAACTAATTGTTGCACCGGCAGCAATACTATGTCCGCCGCCAAGGCCATCTAATTTTTCTGCAGCCTCTTTCATTGCAAGTCCCAAATCTAGACCCTTACTTACAAGATATTGATTTCCACGACTAGAAACATGGAGCTCATTATTTTTCCTTACAAGAGATAAGAGTGGTTTTTCGCTATCTATAATAAAGTTAGTTGCAATTCCACCTATAACGCCACCAAGTGAAGAATTTTTACTATAGAAAAAACGCATGCTTTTCTTTTCTTTAAAACCATCTTTTTCAAGCTTTAAAAGTTCATCAAGAATTTTTTGTTTATACTCTTTTTCAAGTTTTAATGCGTCATTAAAAGCTTTTTCGTCACCCATACAGAAAGCAAGACCTAGTCCACGATTACCACCTTTGCCACAAGAATCTAGAAGATCAGCCAACCGCTCAAGCTCACAATTAAAAATGTTAGATTTATAGCGAGGTCTAATAACTGTATCAAGAATGTTTTTCTCACAACCTTTTTCAATTAATTTCAACATAAGGTAAGATTGTAACTGCTTTTTTGCTTCTAAACTAAGACTACTAAATTTTGTATCTTTTTTAAGTTTTAATTTATTTAATAATTTAAAAGTTCCTTTTTCATTTCCAGATATACCAGAATAATATGGATCAACAGAGTAATATAATCCATCAAAAAGAGAATTTCCATAGAGTTTAATATCCACACATTCCTCAATAAATCCTTTTTTTAATGCTTCACCAACAATATCTTTGTTATAACCACGGAAACCACCAATGTATTGTTTATCACCAGTGGCACCTGCAAGAGATAAACCAACAAGATCCATATTATTTGAGCTCAGTGCTTTTGAAAGCGAAAAAGCAAGTGTAGCACCACAAGCTTCATAATTACCATTAATTCCACAAAGGTTTGCATTAATCTGAAAGACATTCTCGGCTGTTTTTTCTTTAAGATATTGATGATGGTCGATAATGATTGTCTTACAACCCATTTTTTCTATAGTTTCAATTTGACCACTTCCCATATCTGAAAAGATAATAAGTTCATTGTCTTCCTTTGACACTCGTTCTAATCCTTTGTCAAAAGGGTTTCTCATCAAAGTTGAATGAAAATCATAACCTGCACGGTGAAGAGCTTCACAAATGATTGCAGCAGAAGTAATGCCATCTGCATCATAATGAGAGATAACTCGTATCCTTGTTGACTTTTCAAATGAAAGAATTATTTCTGCTGCTTTTTTACAAAGCTCCAAAATATTCTTGGACATAAGGAATATAAGAAATAGACACTATCTAAAAAAATTAACCCATTAAAAAAAGAAAAAAAAGAGAAGCGTTTGGTTATTATCCAAAGATTATTTTCAATATTGGATACTCCGCTATATATTCCTCTAACCAAGGATACTTCATTTTTATTAACCTTACCAAAGGTCTTGTGTTTTCTGTTTCAACGATTGTTTCTGCCTCCTTTGAGTCATATATAGTATTTGCTGATTTTGTTTCTAAACCTAATGGGCCTAATGTTCTGAACTCTTTTATTTCTCCCTTATGTTCACAAACACCGTTATTAGCAACAGCTCTTACCCAATATGTTGTTTCAGGTGTAAGTCCATCTTCATCTATGAAAAACGCCCCTGTACTATCCAGCAAAATTGAATCGGTTGTTTCATCTAATTGATTTGGATTTTCATCTCCATATTCAAACCAAACATCACAGGTTGAAGTTCCTCCTAATTTGAATAATTGCCCTCGGAATTTCGCAGATGTTGTTGTAACTTCATGTGGTAAATATGTTTCAACAGTTGGCATGCCTGGAGTTACCTGAAGTCTCCAAACGCTCGCCCATGTATCTGCATCATTTGTTGCATACGCCTTAAAATGATAAGTTTGACAACTTGTAAGACCAGTAATATCTGCATGAAATGTTCCTGTGGAGGTCATTATTTCAACAGGCGTTTCCATGTTTAAATTATCAGGATCTGCACCATATTTAAATGATACATTACAAGATTGTGCACCACCCATATGAGTTAATTCACCTTCAAGTCTAGCTGAAGTAACTCCAATTGAAGAAGCATTATATACAACAACTCTTGGACCTCCAGGTATAAATGTGAAATCTAATCCTGGTTGCACCGGACTTCCTGCTGATTTATACTCCCCCATTGCCCGATAATGATATTCAGTTAAACGATCAAGACCATAAATATCAACGGAAAAGAAATTCCAGTTATCATAATTATCTGCTTCAATTGTATATTCATACATCTCCCAGTCATCATGATATTCTGTATCGTATACAAAGAATCCATCCCAATTATGGAAATTTTCACCTAATCTTAAAAATCCCCAAAGCTTAACACCTGTTCCTTCAGAATTTATATGGTCCCAATGTTTTGTCTGTATTGAATTTGGTGCAACACAGCCTGATAGTGCCGAAACAATCATTAAAAGTGGCACTAAAATTAAAATCACTTTAACTTTCTTTTTATCCATATTTTCACCTCCAACATCTTTAAAGATGGGATTTAATATTAATTTTTGTATTTATAATAGTTGTGATATTATCATAGGCAAATGTCGAATAAATTCACAAAATTACCTCATTAATAACAATTTTTTTTATCCTAAATATGAACGTTATTATTACAAAAGGAAAAAAAGACCAATTCTTAATTTATTAAAAGTATATCCAATTGTTTATAAATCTTAGCTTTATTTTTTACAGTTTGGGTTAGTCAGTTGTATAGAAAAAATTTTTATCTGGTAGGATATTATTATTTTTAAAAGTTTAAAGTTTTTAGTGGGGAAAATGAAGAAATACTTTAAGAATAAACTTTCACAAAAAATATTACTAACTATATTTATGGTATGTATCCTTCTCATATCAATAACAAGCAATGTATCAGGCTTATTTTTTACCAATTTGGACGGTATAGAATTAAATAGTTATGATTATATCAAAAACCCAATAGGAGGTCCTAAAGGGGTAAAACCCGGTCGAGTAGTCTGGGTTTGGAATCCAGATGCTACAAAAAAGAATTTGACTGGCTATTGGTGGGAACCTGAAAATAACAATCAAACAATAATTGATCAGATGTTTTCACAAGCTCTAAGAAATCTAACTGATACAAATAATTGTAATGAGGTTTGGGAACAGATATTTAGATATTTTAATAGAGTCCATGATAATGGAGATCGCGGTTATCAACAAGGTGAAAGTATATCTATTAAATTAAACCTGGCAAATAACCAGAATGAACCTTATGATAATTTGGATAACGATTTTGATGCAAACCCATATGTTGTAATAGCTCTTTTAAAACAGTTAATAAATAACGCAGGAATTCCTGAAGACTTTATCACAATTTTTGATGCCTCTACAGTCATGCAAGACTGGTTTTACAATCTAGTTGCTTCAGAGTTTCCAGAGATTCACTATATAGATGTATTTGGTGAAGCAGAGGGTCGTGAGAAAGTAGTAAGCAGTGAAACTCTTGTTTACTTTGCTTGGGGTCAATGTAAATATAGAACACTCCCAAAATGTGTTGCTAACGCAGATTATATTATAAACATGCCACTTCTTAAAAGACATCCCATTATGAATGGAATTACTCTTGCAGGAAAAAACTTTTTTGGATGTTTTATGGAGGAAGTAACTCCTCTTCATCAGTATATGCAATGGGGATCCATTATGGGAAACCCTGCTCCACAAACTGATCTGTTAGGACATAAGGATCTAGGGAAGAAAACTTTATTGCTGGTGGGAGATGGAACATTTGCAACTCGGCAAAATATTAAAACAATCGAAAAATTTTATATGTATCCTTTTGACGATGATTGGACAAATAGTCTTTTTTTCTCACGGGACTCAGTGGCTTTAGATTCTGTTATGTATGATTTTTTAAAAGTTGAAGGGACTCATCCTAGTAGAGGATCACATAATTATCTTCATCAAGCAACTCGTCCACCTAAAAATCGTTATGATCCTGAAAATGATGGTGTGTTTCTTACTGAAAGTTTAGGTGTGCATGAACATTGTGATCCAGAGGTTGATGTTTTTTCTTTCGATAGATATTCTGGCCCTGATAAAAATGGAATTGACTACATTGCTCTTGGTGAAGAATATGCATTGTTTTCTGTTGATATCTTAAAACCTATGCGTAAGTCTTTATGCATATTTGAAAACTTGCAAATACCGCTGCGAAAATTAAATACAACATTAATTATAGGAAAAATCAATGTAAAAGCACAAGTAAATGGTATATTGGGAAACCCTGATCGGGTAGAATTTTATGTTGATGATGTCTTAGAAAACACTGATTTTGATTATCCATATGAATGGCTATGGGATAACCCATCATTTATAAAATTATCTGAAATAACGGTGAAAGCCTACAGCAATAGCAGTATCGTCATTGATAAAATCATGGTCTGGAAGTTCTTTTAAGAATAATAGTTTTTATTCAAACATCAATTTTGCTTGGTCAAGACTGTATTTCCAACCAGCTGGAAGTCTATTTTGGCTATGATAGTATTTTGTAAGACGTCTTATCTTAGCCTCAGTAAGATGCAAATTCCTTTTGTTTTCCAAATCCTTTTTATTAATATCCAGATGTTTTTTCAACTGAAGAGCAGTTTGTATGAGATTCCTTAAATCCTCTGGGATCTCTGGTTTAATGTTATTTCCTTCAAGTATTTTCGATATTTTTTTCCCAGTTGCAAGTTTTACATCAGGAACAGCATATTGATCTCTTAAAATTAGTCCTATTTCACTAGTAGATTTGCCAGTTTTAGCAAGTTCTAAAACTCTGGATTCAACCTCCCTAGGATTTAATGAACTCCATTCAGGATGTTTTTTTCTATCAACAGGATAAGTTGAACCGGATTGCCCCTTTCGTCTTGCATGCATTCTTGCCATTGTATTATACTCCAAGATTTAAAGTAACTCCAGAATAAGATTATAATATTTATCCTTTACCCTTAGAAATTTTACTTTTTTTCCATGCATCTCTTATCACAGGGTTTCTTTTCATATATTCATCCACTAAATCTTTTGGAACTTTATTAAACTGACAGGAGAAATTAATACATTTTGGACAGAATTTTAAAAGAAATAAAGATATAAAAACTAAGTATGAAATTATTGTAGTTATAAGGATAACTAAAGAACCTAAAATTTTATAAATATTTGAATTTGGATCTATTGATAATATAAACCAAATACAATAAAGCTCAGATGCAATAGGAAAGCATCCAAGAAATGCAAAACCTAAAAAAGACCCAAATTTTTCAATAGGACTAATAGGTTTAGGATTATATTTCCAAATTTTTGGGAAAAAATTATTACCTGGGCAGTTTAAAAATTTTTTATTTTCTGCATAATATGGACAATGACTACAATTTAATTTTATCTCAATTATAAAGAAAAATAACACAATAAATATGATGTAAATCAACAGAAGCCACCAAAAATTAGTAATTTTTCCAGTAATAATTAAGCCAAATGTTGCAATAATTATAAATGAAAAAACAGTTTTCATTGAAATTTTTTGTTGATTTTTATCCAACTTACAATCTAGCTTACCTTTGTTTTTACATTTATTACAGTTTGAATTTGGATCAAGAGTACAAATATTGTATGGATTTCTGTTCATCATTTCAAGTTAATAAACCATCTAATTTAATTATTTATGGTTTATAGAAAACATTTAAGAGGAATAATTCTATGACGGAAGCTTTACTATCAACGATTGGGGGTAAAATGACATTAGATAAAGTGTTATCAACGGAAAAAGCAGAATTAGAAGAGGCTGTAAAAATTGCCAATAAAGGAACACATTGTGGTATGTGTAAGGTTGATTTTTTAGAATCAGGTTTATGCCCAGCTGGTAAAAAACATGGATTTGCTGCATATTGGCCTGAAGGAAGAATGGAAATTGTAAAAGCTCTTTATTCTGATAAAATAAAACCTACAAAGGAATTATTGGAAATTGCCAATTCCTGTACAATTTGTGGTATTTGCGACAAACAATGCAACTTTATTACACATCTTAGACCAGAAAAAGTTAGCAAGGCTTTGAAGGAATATGTCAATAAATTAGACGATAAAGATATTGTAACTATTCCTGAAAATCAAACATTAAAGGACATTCGATCAATAGTTGGAGAGAGATGGGCATCTAATGACCCAGCAGTTATTGTATCTTATACAAAGACAATCATTACTGAGGATGCTGGAGTGAATTTTTACGTTGTTATGCCTGAAACAACAGAAGAAGTAGCTGAAGTTGTTAAATATGCAGATAAAAACAATATTCCATATCTTCCACGTGGAAATGGAACATTACTATCGATGTTTATAGAAACACTTCTTGCAAAAGCTGTTGGTCTAGAGAAAGGAATAATATTTGATTTTAGAAGACTGAGAAAACTTGAAATCGATATAGATAATAAAACAGCAACAATTGGTGTTGGAATAACAGCATTCGAGCTTCAAAAAGAAGCCTATAAACATGAAATGCGCGCTCTTGTTGCTGAAGCAGAGGCTCATTTGTGTGTAAATATTGCATCAGTTGGAATTATTTCTACTTGGGGTAATACTTACGGATGGGGGTCTGACAATTTTATTGATGCAACTCTAGTTAATTCAAAAGGTAATATTGTCCGTCATAGCGATGAGGAAGTATCCAATCCTTATTCAACTAACAATAAATTCACAAATCTTACATTAACTCCATCAAAAATCATTACTGAGGCAACTGTAAAACTCCATCCTATATTTGAAGATGAAGAAGCACTTTTAATTCCATTTGAAAAACTTGATGATACACTTGACCTTGCGATGACACTTGCAAAAAGAAATATTGGACTTTCTCTTGCTGTAATATCAAGTAAATATCTATCTGAGTTCATCTGTCCAACAAATGAAATCGCAGAGGATTTTGACTTTATTGCACAAAATTATCTAAAAATGAACTATTTATTAGATGTTATATGTGATAAGTACGATAAGAAGACAGTGCAAGATCTAGCTGATGTTTTTATTGATGAAAATATGATGAAATCCTTGATTCTTGGATCACCTAGGCTTGCTTCACTTAAAGAAAGTGAATTTCTAAAAATTCTATCTGAGGAAAAGGATCCCCTCAAAGCAATATTTACAGGACCGATGAGAAAACATTTGGAAAAAGCATTAGATCCATCGCCAGAACAAATATCAAAGGTTTTTGATGAAGATTTACAGGATTTTTTCAAAAAAGTATATTCAAAACCAGAAATGACAGATGTTGTTTGGCTTCATTCATTTAGGATTCTACCTAGCAGACTAATGAGACAGAGAATGTTCATGTTGAGAGGTGGATATATTGTTGCAGATAAAGAGAAAATATTGAACCTAAACAAAATGCTCAAAGAAACAGGTGATAAATACAAATTATCAAACGCCCTTGGATTTATTAGTTTCATTGAGAATGGTAAATTTGCATTTGTAGAATATGATTACTACTTTGATCATTTGGATCCTGACTCTCATAATCGTTTGAACCAGGCAATTGTTGAAACATTACAATTGGAACTCAAAATTAAAGGTTTGTTACCAATTGAATATGTTTTTCATAAGGGTTTACATCGAAAGGAGCATTTATTTTATCCAATGCCCGAGGGTCTATCAGACGATGAATTAAAAATATTAGGAGAAATGGTTCAATCTGTCGTTGGAGGATAATAAAGTTTATGAAGTTCTTATCTGAAGAGTGGATTGAAAAAGCTAAAAAAATAGCTACTGAAAAATTAGACCCAGAAAAAGACCTAAAAAAGGCAACAACTTCGCTATTGAATATAATTGAAAACATACCTCCTGATGGCAAAACTGTTTATTTCTACCTATCAGTAAAAGAAGGTAATCTTCAAGAAATGCTAATAAATCAGTCTGGATCACTGCTTGATAAAAATGCAGAATTTGTAGTAACTGGTAATTACGACACTTTTGGTCAAATCTTTAAAGGAGAAATGAGTACACTCATTGCTTTAATAAAAAATAGAGTAAAAATTAAAGGAGATAAAGTAAAAGCCCTTAAATTTGTAAAGCCAATTGATAAAATTAATGATTGTTTAAGAGAGCTAGAAACTGAATTTTAAACATATTTAATTTTAAATTATGAAAAAATTGATGCGATATTATCCTTTATTTATTTTTTTATATATTTTCCAATAAAAACCTTTAATAATATGAGTTGTTATCATTTCTATTGTATATATTATTATTTTGGGGGAAAAAACATGACATCAGATAATGTTTTGGTTATGGAGAAAACATCATTTAAAGACGCAGTTACTATTGCAAAAAAAGGTACCCATTGTGGCATGTGCAGATTTGATTTTCTTGGAAGTGGCGTGTGCCCAGCGGGTAGAAAACATGGATTTTTAGCATATTGGCCACAAGGGCGCATGGAAATCGTGAAACAATTGGATTCAGGCCGAGTTAAACCTACAGAGAAGCTAAAAGATATTGTTAATTCGTGTAATCTTTGTGGTATTTGTGATAAACAATGTAATTTTATTACACAATTACGACCCGAAAAGGTTGCAGGCGCATTAAAAGAATATGTTGATAGTCTAGATGAAAGTGAAATTCAGCATGTTCCTGAGGACGATATTCTTCACGGATTACGTGAAATTGTCGGTGATGATTGGGCAACAAATGATCCTATTATAATCTCCGCCTATACAATGACAATTCTTCCCCCAGATAATAAACTAAATTATTATGTTGTAATGCCAGAAAATACAGAGCAAATATCAAAGATTGTAAAATTTGCTAATAAAAACAATGTCCCATATTTACCGCGAAGTGGTGGAACAGCATTTTCAGCAGCTGCACCAACTGTTTTGGTAAAAGGTCTTAGTCTTGAACAAGGAATTATTATCGATCTTTATAGATTAAGAAATCTCGAGATTCATCCTGATAGTCAAACTGCAACAATAGGCGCAGGTATTACTATGTTTGAACTGCAAAAAGAAGCACTTAATCATAAATTAAGAGCATTGGCGGCAGAAGCTGGAGCACATGTATGCTCTAATATTTTGACAACAGGAATTATCTCTACTTGGGGAAACAAATACGGAGCTTTTGCAGATAATTTTATTGATTTAACAACAGTAGATGATGAAGGCAATATTAAAAAACATAGTGATTGGGAGAGAAACAATCCTTATTCCACAGAACCTGGTTTTACAAATCTATCTCTCACTCCATCTGTAATTGTAACTGAAGCCGTGGTTAAACTACATCCAGTTTTTGATGATGAAGAAGCTGTTCTTGTGCCATTTGATAACATTAGAGATGCCTTTAGACTTTTAATTAAGTTAGGAAAACGTGATGTAGGTTTATCACTTGCTGTTCTCTCACGTAAATATCTTGCTGAGTTTCTAAGTCCAACCATCCAAATCTCTAAAGACTTTGATTATGTTTGTAAAAACTATCTTAAACTAAACTATGTAGTAGCTGTCATCTGCGATCAAAATGACAAAAAAATTGTAGAAGATATGGTAAATTGTACAATTGATCAATCTTTAATGAAGAGTCTGATATTAGGTGCTCCTAGATTTTCAAAACTTAGAGATAGTGAATTTTTAAAGATACTTTCAGAGGAAGAAGACCCTCTGAAAGCAATATTTGCTGGCCCAATGAGAAAACATTTGGAAAAAGCATTAGATCCATCACCTGAACAAGTTTCGAAAGTTTTTGATGAAGATTTGCAGGATTTTTTCAAAAAAGTTTATTCCAAACCAGAAATGACCGATATTGTTTGGCTACATGCATTTCGAATACTTCCTACAAGAATGATGAGACAGCAAATGTTTATGGGGCCTGGAGGAGCTATGTGGACTGGAGATGAAGACCATTATTTGAATTGGATCCAAATGTTTGCAGACATGGGAGATAAATTAGATGTTGAACATTCACTTGGTTTCATTAGCCCACTGGATCATGGTAAGTTTGCATATATGGAATATGACTATTATTATGATCATAATGATCCTGAGGAACGCAATAAAATAAGTAAGATTACTGTTGACTCAATGGAACAATCATTAGTAATGGGGAAAGTACTCACAATTCTAAATTATTTATACAAAGGTATATACCGTAAAGAACATGTTCTATATCCAATAGCTAAGGGAATTTCAGAGGAAGAGCAAGAACTGTTCAAAGAATTGCTAGGAACAGTTCTAGGGGAGGAAATATAATGGTAAAATTTCTTTCAGAAGAATGGATTGAGATTGGTAAAAAATATATGATTGAAAAGCTCGATCCAGTAAAAGATTTGAAAAGTATAACCACATCTTTACTTGGCGTTGTAGAGCATATTCCACCAGATGACTCAACAATGAATTTCTATCTAGAACTTGAAGGTGGAAAATTAAAGGATTTTATCGTTAACACTGGGTACACTTTTGAAGAAAAAGAAGCTGCTTATGAAATTAAAGGTAACTACGGTACATATAAAAGCGTTCTTAAAGGAGAGATGAGTCTGGGTATTGCTGTTTTAAAAAACAGATTAAAAGTAAAGGGAAGTAAAATGGCAGCTCTTAAGCTAATTAAACCGCTTGATGGAGTAATTGTATCGCTGCAAGAAATCACAGATGAATTTGAAGAATAATTAAAAGTCAATTTGAAAGAATTAATTGAAGAGGGTTGAATATGGCAGTGTCAAATCAATATGCTGAAATAAAAAAGCTATTAGATAAGTTTATTACTCCTAGCGAGTCTTGGACTCCTGTAGAAAAAGCACTTTTTACTCCTGAGATGTTTTTTACAAATTATAAGAAGAATCAGGAGTTGCTTTTACCTGCGATAAAACATAGCTTCAAACATCACTATGAAAACAATGTTCTTTTCAAAAGATTATGTGAAGTAGACAATGTCACAGTTGATAATATCAAAACATTAGATGACGTAAAAAAGATACCACTACTCCCTGATAGTTTTTTCAAAGATTATCCTGAAGGTAAAGGCTTTTTGACATGGTTGGATAACATATATACAGGCTCAACTCCAATGCCAAATTTCAGAACTGAAGCACCAGATCATGATGAGGTTATCGAGCAGTTTAACCAAAAAGGTGTTTCCATCATGTTTACAAGTGGTACATCTGGTAGATTCAGTTTTATTCCAAGAAATACAGGCTCATGGGATCGTCTTAGATACAATGCAATTAGATCTATTGTCGAATTAATGGATTATGATCCAAATGACTCTGTAGTTTTACTAATACCGGATCCAAGGCAGACCAATCTTACAATTGCTGGTCTTTTTGGTATAGCTTATGATTTATACAAACCAGAAAACATTCATGTTGCACTTGAAGACACAAAAATTACCACCCAGTTTTTACGTATGCAAAGAGCAGATACAATCGGGCTTAAAGAAAAAATAAAAGCAAAAGCAATGGCGAAATTAAGCCCAATTGTCCAGAAGAAATCAGACCTCAGAATGATTGCTCTTTTTGAAAAATTCGAAAAAGAAGGAAAAAGAGCAAATATTGCAGGTCCTCCTTTTTGGCTTAATAGAGTTATGGAAAGAATGATAAAAGAAGATAGAAAAGTAAAATTACCTGACAGTCAAGTTCTAACAGGAGGCGGCTGGAAAGCCGAAGAAGATAAAAGGGCGCCAGAGGAAGCCTTCCGGGAGAAAGTTGAAGATATTCTCGGTATTCCTCAAAATCGTTATCATGATGTTTATGCTATGTCCGAATGCAGCTCTGTTTTTTTAAGCTGTGAAGGACATTACAAACATGTTCCACCAACAATTATACCGCTTGTTTTAGACGAAGAGCTTAAACCAATTGGCTATAATAAATTTGGTCGTTTTGCATTTATTGACCCAATACCTGACAGCTACCCAGGTTTTATTATAACAGGTGACAAAGTAAAACTGTTTGAAAAATGCCCAGTGTGTAATCATGAGGGGCCAGTACTTGACATTGAAGTTGCTCGCCTGCCAGGAGTTGAAGGGCGAGGTTGTGCAGCTGTAATGGCTGAGCTAATGGAATCGGAGGAATAAGACAATGGTTCGTTTCCCATCCGATGAATGGATTAAAATATTTAAAGAAGAGCTGAATAAAAATAAATCATATGAAGAAGCCGCTAAAACATGGGAGGGAGACTTTCTCTTTGTGGTTACCCCTGATGAAGAATTAAAAGAAGAAGTTACTTTTTATGTTGATCTCTGGCATGGAAAATGTAAAGATGCATATCTTGTAAATGATAATAAAACAGCAGCATTCATTTTTAAAGGACCATATTCTAACTGGAAGAAAGTAATAAACAAAGAGCTTGACCCAATTCGTGGATTAATCAGGGGAATGTTCACTATTGAAGGAGATTCAAAGGTAATTCTTGACCAATCTAAAGCAGCCCAAGAGCTTGTAAATACTGCAAGTACCATTCCAGTCGAATTTGAGGTATAACTTATATGGGGAAAACAATAAACACTTATTTCTGGAACCCTAAACTGGGTATCGATGATAATTTAGAGTTTAGTTATGAAGATGTTGGAAATGGAATTGAACTGAAAAAACCAATTTTTACTAAAGAATCTCTCAATATAATAATTAGCAGCTTAAAACAATCAAGACAAAATTACCTCCTCAATATTAACATTCCAGTTGTCTTTGATGTTATTGAAAAAGTAACAGAACTTTGGGCGAATCCAAATTATAAAGGTAGAAAAATTGCAAGAGAAGTTCTACCAACAGTCACTGGTTTTTCAGAACAAATGATTGACTCCTGGGGTTTTGATCATTTTATGAAAATCCTAAAAAAAGAAAACCTTCCTTTATTTGGAAAGTTAAAACCTGAAAATTATCAGAAATTTTCTGATCTTCAAGATGGACTTGTTAAAGCCTATGGCAAAGTAGATGTAAGTCATTCAAATTTTGAACCTGAAATAATAGGTCATATTTGTGCTGGAAACATCCTTGGCATTGCTGCTTTTGAAATGATTATTGATAAACTAGTTGATGCAGCAACATGGATAAAGGTTCCAACAGAAGAACCTGTTTTTGGCGCTCTCTATGCTAAATCAATTGAAGAAATAGATCCAAAACTAGCATACTCAATTGCAATTCTACCATTTGGAAGTAAGGATAAATTTGTTCAAGATTTTCTCTTTTCAAAATCTGATATCGTTCGTGCAACAGGTGGTGAACAAGCCCGAATAAGTTTAACAAATCTTGCAGAAAAACATAATATACCTATTTCTGGCCACTGGCATAAATTTAGTTTTATTACAATTGCAAAAGATTACATGAATGAGCAAGCCAGTCAAATTGCAGAACTTGTTTCACTTGATGTAACTGCCTGGGATCAACAGGGTTGTTTTTCGCCACAAGAAATATTTGTTGAAAAAGGTGGAGAAGTTGATCCTTTAAAATTTGCTGAACTGCTTTCTGAAGAAATGGAAACAACTTCAATAGCACTCCCAAAAGGTACAAATTCTGGGAAGATGCAGGTTTTAGATGGCTATCACCAATACTTCAAGAAAGAGATGATGGGGGAACCTGTGAAAATATTTCCTTCAGCGACACATCAATGGCTTGTAATTTATGATGGAACAACTACACGTTTTGAACCGTCTCCATTATTTCGAGTAATTAGAGTAAAACCTGTGGATGATATAATGGAGATTCCTAAACTTGTAAAGCCACTAGGAAGCTTCTTGCAAACTGTTGGTGTTGCAATTCCTAATAATCGTTTGATTCCTTTTGCAGATGCAATTGGCGAAGCAGGCGCAACAAACATACGTGCAATTAGCAGTATGACACTTCAAAAACCTTGGGAACCATGGGATGGAAGATTTCCATTGCATGAACTTTTTGAACATGATAATATCCGTTGGGTGAGTATTAGCACAAGAGATATCGACAAAGAAATAGAAATAGCACTTGAACGAAAACGGTCAATTGTTAATCAACGTATTGATACTATCCAGCAAAAAGAACAGTCTACTTTGCATTTACCTGAATAAGGATTTTATTTAACCTTTTTGAACCTTGAACCTAGCTTTTTCATTACCTTTGGAAGAGTTGTATATTCCATATCAGCCATTGGAAGACGATGTGGTTCAAAAGGACCATGTCTTCTCATATAATCAGTTATATGCTGTGCTTCTTTTCTTGTGATATCAAATGCAGGATCATCAAACAAATCAACTGGTTCTGTAATTTTTCCTTCCTTAAGTTGGAAACCAAGTGCAGTAACTCTAGGTGGGCCATCAAACCTTGTACATTTCGCATCTTTTACAGAAACTGGCATCAAAGGACCATTATGAGACCCTCTCATCCAGCCTGAGACAAGATGCCCAAGTGAAAAACCTTCAAGTACCTCTCCAACTGCAGGTAGTCCAGATTGCGCACGAACGATACCCGCGGGATCATCCTTTCCAACATACTCCCCAGCTATCTCATAAAGTTTTTCAGTTGATATTGCAGAAACTGGTTCATCTGATGGTAACTTTGAAGTCTTTTTTGGAAATACTCGTTTTATTACAAAACGAGATTTTGCGCCAATTAATGCTAAAAGATCATACATTTCCTCAGGTGTTTCTAAAAATACATTTTTGTGTTCTTGGATATCCCATACTTCAAAAATAAAACCGTCGTGAATAGAAGGATCAATTATAAGCCCAGCCGTGTTAAATGGATCTGCAAAGATTTTGAAAATTGGCAAATTAAACGCTCCAGGCTCTGTTTTATCCATCATAAAGACAATAACCGGCTCGGCTTTTCTCTCTGTAAATTCTATTTCTGCTATACCTGGCCCCATTCCCTTTATATTACCTGAAAAAGCATCAGATAGAAGATCTTGACCTGCTCCATATAAACCAAGATCGCTTGCCCTATCGGTTGCTTCACAAAAAGTATCCCAGGCTAGACCGTGAATTTCTTTACTATCAACACCTTTTTTATGAGTCATAATAAGTTCGAGATCATCTCCGCAGTGTGTGACATGAAAATCCATCAATAATTTATCTTTTTTAGCTTTCGATAATTTTTTCCTTGCAATGTCTTCAAGATCTGGATGAACTAAAGCATGTCCCGGCCATCCACCGACGTCTGCTTTAATTACACTAAAGGTAGTTTTCATAGTTTTAAACCTCCTGTTTCCAGGGTATACAAACCATATTTATAAATGATTTGGAAGCCCTATTAGTAAAGTATATATTTTTCCCCCTATTTGGGATAAAAGGTTGATTGTTAAAATGACGTTGAAAATATACAACACACTATCTAGAAAAAAAGAAGATTTCATTCCAGTTGAAAAAGGAAAAGTAAAGATGTATGTATGTGGTATGACAGTATATAGCGACGCGCATATTGGTCATGCTCGTACCTATTTTGCTTTTGATGTTATACGAAGATACTTTGAGTATAAAGGATACAATGTGACATATGTTCAAAATATTACTGATGTAGATGATAAAATAATTGCAGCAGCAAATCAAGAAGGTGTAGATGCTCTTGAATATTCGCAACGTTTTACTGATCGATGCCTTAGTGATCTTGACAAACTTGGCATTAGAAGAGCAGATATTTATCCAAAGGCTTCTGAGACCATACCTGACATGATAAAGCTGACTCAACAAATAATAGAAAAAGGATATGGATATGAGTCTGGCGGAGATGTATATTTTTCTGTTGAGAAATTTAAGGATTATGGTGTACTATCAGGCCAGAAGCTTGATGATTTGAAGAGTGGTGCTCGTATACAACCTGGCGAAAACAAAAGTAGTCCACTTGATTTCGCCCTTTGGAAAAAAGCAAAACCTGGTGAACCATCTTGGAATAGCCCATGGGGGGAGGGCAGACCTGGTTGGCATATTGAGTGCTCTACTATGAGCAGTAAATATCTAGGTCTTCCTTTTGATATTCATGGTGGTGGGATGGACCTTCGATTTCCTCATCATGAAAATGAAATTGCACAAGCAGAAGCTGCAACAGGTAAAGTTTTTGCAAAATATTGGATGCACATAGGGCTACTCACTATTAACGGTGAGAAGATGTCTAAATCACTTGGAAATATTACTAATGTAAAGGATCTTCTGGTAAAGTGGGATCCAGAAGTTATTAGATTATTCCTTGTCCAGACACACTATCGCAGTCCACCTGATTTTAATGAAAAAGGTTTAAAAAACGCTGAGAAAGGGCTTATTAGAATACATAGACTTAAAGAAAAATTAGAAAGTTTGTCAAATGACACTATTATTGACAAATTAGATGAAAAAAGTTTGAACCCTGAAGAAAAAACCTACCTTAAAATCATAGATGATTTTAAAACAGAGTTTGAAACAGCAATAGATGATGATTTTAATACGCCGCAAGCAGTGTCTGTGATTTTTGAATTTGTAAACAAAAGTAATAGATATCTTGAGGAACACCCAAATCTAAATAAAATGTTATGTGGCTATGCGCTTGGTTCATTAAAAAAACTAGGTAATATTTTGACTTTATTTCAGCCTAGTATTGTTAAAAGTGAGGTCTCAGATGAAAAAATTCTTTTAGAAAAAGTGCAAAGGATTGTACACAAATATCAGGAAGATATAAAAGAGAAAAATATTGAAAAACTAGTAGATCTACTATTAGAAGTTAGAGAAAACGCGCGTAAGAAGAAAGATTGGGATACTGCTGATAATATTAGAAAAGAACTAGATGAAATTGGTTTTGAAATTCAGGATACAATTGATGGTCCTGTTTGGAGAAAAAAATAGATTATGAAAAAAATTCTTTTGGGTTTTGATGGGTCAGAGGGATCTGAACAGGCTTTGAATAGAGCTATGATGATGATTGATGAATATGAAGAGTTAATAATATTAGCAGTTATCCCAAGTTTAGCAGATAAAGCATTTGTTGATGAAGAAATGTATAAGAAAATGAAGAAAAAAGCAGAGAACCTAATTCATGATGTTATCGAGGACATTGGAGACCATGAATTTACTATTACCGGCATGGTTGAAGAGGGTGATCCTGCTGCAATAATTATCGATGTATCAAATAGGTTAAAAGTTGATTTAATTGTTCTTGGCAGTAAGGGCACAAGCGAGCTTGGACAATATCTTATTGGTAGCGTTGCAAATAAAGTTGTACAGTATGCACATAAACCAGTTATGGTTGTAAGATAAGGGTTTTATAATAAAAGGATAAAAATTTTTTTTATAAAATTTTTTAATATATTAAAAAGTTTTAAATCTTACAAAAGTATTATAACTTATAAAGTGATTAACACTTGTTAATTAGTGGAGGTAGTGTATATGAGAAAGACAATGTTGGGAATTTTAGTGAGTATGTTAATGATTGGAAGTGTCTTAGCTAGTGCTACAGTAATTGAAAACAAAGAGTATCTAAAAAATGAAAAAACAAGTTTTTTTGAAATTGAAGATGGTGAAATAAGTGTTACAACGCCTATAGGAAGCTACGAAATTAAACAAACTGATCAAGGCGACTATGTTTCTGTTGAAGATTTTGGTCGGCTTTTAATTCCAGGAAAACCTGAACTTCCAACAAAGATTTATGCAATTGCTATTCCACCCGCCGCTGAATTTGATGATGTAACTTATGAAATTGGTGAAGGAATCGAACTTCCTGGAGAATATAACGTAATACCAACTCCTCTCCCAAAGGTAATTGGGGTTGAAGACCCAGAAGTTCGTGAAAAAGAAGAGCAAATTTATAATGAAAATTATGAAAATACATATAACAGCGATGATCAGTATCCTACTTCAGTAGTAGAATTTGAGCGAACTGCAGGTTTTAGAAAATATAATCTAGTTGATGTGAAAGTAACTCCTTTTTCGTATAAACCATTATCTGGCAAACTTACTTTTTATCCAGATATAACCATCCATGTAAGTTATACATTTCCCGAGGGTACAGACCCCACTGAAATCATGTTTGATGAAGTAGAAAGCTTTGAACAAAGAGCAAGTGAGTTCATACTAAATCATGAAACAGCGAAAGGTTGGTATACGCCAGGAAAGAGCGGAAGAGAAACCTATGATTATATAATTATTACCCTTGATTCTCTGACCTCATCTGTAGACCCATTAGTTGATTGGGAAGAAGTAAAAGGACGGAGTGTAAAAGTTGTCACAACTTCTTGGATCAATTCAAATTATGATGGATATGATTTAGCAGAAAAGATAAGGAATTTTTTAATAGACAAATATCCTTCAAGTGAATGGGGAATTGAGTATGTATGTTTAATTGGTGATTATGATGATGTATCAATTCGTCGTACGGCACAGAATACAGGTTACGGAAGGCCTGAAACTGATTTCTATCATGCCGAGCTTACATTACCTGACAGTCAATCATGGGATGCGGATGGAGATCATCAATATGGTGAAAACTCTGATCCCGTTGATTTCTATGCAGAAGTTTATGTCGGTAGAATTCCATGGAGCACCCCGTCAATCGTAGAAAGTATTTGCGAAAAGACAGCTGCCTATGAAGGGGAGATTGATCCTTCATTTAAGAAAAATATACTTCTTTTAGGTGCGTATTTCTGGCCTGATACAGATAACGCGGTATTAATGGAATACAAAACAGATGACAGTATACATCCATGGATGTCTGATTGGACAATGACAAAAATGTATGAACAAGGTCAATCTTCATATCCAATGGATTACAACCTGGACTACAATAACGTTAAATCTGTCTGGTCGTCAGGAACTTTTGCTTTTGTAAACTGGGCTGGACATGGTTCACCAACTGCATGTTATGAATATTATCCCTCACAAGCTTTTGTTGATACAAACACCTGTAATTATCTGAATGATGATTACCCGGCAATCGTTTTTGCAGATGCGTGTAGTAACTCTGATACCGATGAAGACAACATTGGCCAGATGATGCTGAAACAAGGCGCAGTAGGCTTTCTTGGAGCAACTAAAGTAGCATATGGAATGCCTGCATGGAGCAATCCATTGAGTGGTTCCAGCCAATCTATGGATTATTTCTTTACAACAGGTTGTACAGAGGGGATTTTAACTCAAGGTGAATCCCATCAATTAGCTTTACAAGAAATGTATGAAAATGATTTATGGTACTATCAGAAATATGAGCATTTTCAATGGGGCGCACTATGGGGTAATCCAGATCTAACAATGGGTGAAGTTGTAACAACTGAACCGCCAAGCATTCCAATTATAGATGGTCCAACTGCGGGTGTACCTCATGACCAGTTGACATTTACAGTCGAATCAATTGATCCTGATGGAGATATGATTTATTATAAGTGGGATTTGGGTAATGGCGAAGTGACTTTCTGGTATGGACCTTATAATTCTGGAGAAACTATAGAGTTTACTTATGAATATTTGGAGGTTGGAATATATGAGGTTAAGGCATATGCAAAAGATATAAACCAAAGAACTAGTGAAGACTGGTCAGATCCGATTACGGTAACAATTGGCGATAATCGTGCTCCAGAAAAACCAACAATCACTGGACCAACCTCTGGAAAAGTTGGAGTACCCCTAGATTTCACATTTGTATCAACTGATCCCGATGGGCACGATATATATTATATGGTTCTATGGGGAGACGGCAATATGGAAGACTATACAGGACCATATGCATCAGGTGAAGAAGCAACATTTAGCCATGTATGGAGCTCAGTAGGTGAATTTAATATTATTGTAAAAGCAAAAGATCAATACGAAGCGAAAAGCCCACAGAACAATCTCAAATTAAGGATACAACTGAGCAGAGCCATAACTAACCCAGTATTATTTCGGATTCTTGAAAATCTAATGAGTCATTTTCCACTGTTAAATCATCTACTTTTAAACATATAGAGGCATTAAAATGATTAAAAATACAAAAAAAATAAAAATCATTGGAGCTGCATTTTTACTTGTTTTGGCATCTTTACCAACTGTTTTTGGAATGGCAACTAATACAACTGCACTAGATGGTGTTAGTGGACAAGTTGGATTTGAGGTTAAAAATATTGATGAAACAACAATTGAAATAAATGTGAATCCTCAAGATTTTGTTTTTAAAAGTGTAAAAACCGAAGATGGCATATTTGCAACTATTTCATTACCAAGTTATGGATTTACTTATGTTAAGGGCGAAGCAAAATTACCAATCATTAGAAGGATGATTGAAATACCCCAAGAATCAAATCCAGAAATACTTGTTACGTCAATTTCTTGGGATGATACTACACTTGATGAATTGAACCTTCCAAATAGGATCATTCCTGCTCAACAATCAGTTGAAAAGATACCAGAACCAATAGATGATTTTGTAGTAGATGAAAAATATTATTCAACTGATACATTTATGCCGGAAACAATTGCAAAAATTGTTGAAACCGGAGAAATACGTTCCAGACGTTTTGCACTGGTTGAAGTTTCACCTATACAATACAAACCTGCGACTGGTGAATTAAAAATCATAAATTCTTGTGAAATAGCAATAAATCTACCAAATAGTGATATGACTAAAACATATGAAAAAATAAATCGTTATTCTTCTCCAAGTTTTGAAAAAATGTTTGAGGTCGCCTTTCAAAATTATGGTTTTTATGAAAGCGGCATTGAAAATAGAGACCAAGAGGGCATCTTAATTATTGTTTATGATAGCTTTTATGAGGAAATTCAACCGCTTGTAAATTTGAAAACAAGCAAGGGATATGATGTTACTGTTACAAAAACATCACAAATACCTGGTGGTCCAACAAAAGAAAATATATATGACTATATTGAGGATGCTTACAATACTTGGACGATTCCTCCAACATATGTTTTACTTGTTGGAGACACACCACAGATACCAACATATTCTGGAACAACAGGACCATCTGCTGTTGATCTTTATTATGTTACAGTTGATGGATCTGATTATTTTCCAGATATCTACATAGGAAGATTCCCAGGATCTCAAGAGTCTCAAATTGAAGCTATGGTCGAAAAATCTGTTTATTATGAAACGGGTAATTTTCCATTGAATGAATGGATTAAAAAAGCAGCATTTTTAGCTTCGACTGATAATTATCAAATTTCTGAAGGAACACATAACTATGTAATTGATAATTTTCTTAATCCAAATGGTTACACTTGTGATAAACTTTATACTGTTTCATATGGTGCGACAACTCAAGATGTTCATGATTCAATAAATGACGGGCGAAGCCTTGTTGCCTTCTCAGGTCATGGCAGTCCAAGCGGATGGGGAGATGGTCCGTCCTTCTACCAATCAGATGTACAGGCTCTAATGAATGAAGATATGTATCCATTTGTTTGTAGCCATTCTTGTTCAACAAATACATTTGACGATTCAGAATGTTTTGGAGAAACCTGGCTTCGTGAGGCTGACAAAGGAGGAATTGGCTTTTGGGGAGCATCTGCCAGTACCTATTGGGATGAGGACGATATTCTTGAGAAAGCAATGTTTCAAGCCTGGTGGGAAGACGACCTCGAATGGCTTGGCGGCATGACTGACATGGGGCTAATTTATCTATATGAAAACTACAGCGGCGGCGGTTCCACAAAATACTACTTCGAAGCTTACAATCTTAATGGTGATCCATCCTTAAGATTATGGAGTGATGACCCAAATAGTCCACCAGAGATTCCTGAGAAACCAGATGGACCATCAGAAGGAGTTCAATATGGGGAATTAACATTTTCTACAAGCACAACAGACCCTGAAGGAGAACAAATTAGATACGGATGGGACTTTGATGAAGATGATGTAGTGGATAAGTGGACAAATTTCTATAACTCAGGAGAAACAGTTTATGCATCCCACATCTGGGAAGTACCTGGAGTATATGATATTAAGGTAATGGCTGAAGATTTAAACAATCGTCAAAGTGGATGGTCAGAACCATTAACTGTAACAATTGGTGAAAATAGTGCTCCAGAAAAACCAACAATAACTGGTCCAACTTCTGGAAAAGTTGGAGTACCCCTAGATTTCAATGTTGTAACAACAGATCCCGAAGGACACGATATATATTACATGGTTCTATGGGGAGACGGCAATATGGAAGACTATACAGGACCATATGCATCAGGTGAAGAAGCAACATTTAGCCATGTATGGAGCTCAGTAGGTGAATTTAATATTATTGTAAAAGCACAAGATCATTTCGGAGCAAAAAGCCCACAGAACAACCTCGAATTAAGTATAACCAAGAACAAAGCAGTAACTAACCCAGTATTTCTTCAGCTTCTCGAGAAATTAATGGATCGTTTTCCATTTATCGAGCGGCTTCTACTAAATCTTTGTTAATTTTCAATAAATTTTTTTTCCCAAAGATTTAAAACCTTCAATTGGTTAACAGATGTTAATCATATATATGTGGAGGTAAAATATGAGAGACTATACTTTTAAGGAGATAAAAAGAAGTAGAAGCGGTATTGGTGTAATTTTTTGTGTTTTTTTACTCATTGCATCCATCGCTACAGCAATTGATATACCAAAAGAGTTAGATGAAAAAGATGGCAGCAAAACGGATAGCTTGAGTTATACGTTTCTTTTTGAAGAGCCTAGTTTTCAAATAACAGAAGCAAATGATCAAGAATTTTCATTAATAGAAATGGGCGGATGTATTGCAATAGGAAAAAATGCTGGTCATCCCATGATGCCAGTTAAACCTGTTACTTTACTTCTTCCACCGAAAAAAACAGTTTCAAATGTAGAAATTAATGGAATTCCTGCAAATGTCGATCTAGCAGGTATTGATTTGGTGGAAAAACCAGTTTTTCCATATCAAAATCCAGTACCATTTGGACATTCTCCTGGCGATTTTGAATATGATAATGGCCTTTATTCTACTGATGCTTTTTATCCAAGTGTTTTACAAGACGAGTATCATATCGGCTATTCCCGAGGGTATGCAATATTTGATATATCGCTTAATCCAATAAAATTTAATCCTGTAGATGGAAACTTATTATATTACTCTGAGATGACAATTAATATCGAACTTGAAGAAACAGAAGCAAATCCGCTTTTTAGAAATAATCCAGAAGACAAAGCATGGGTTGAAAAACTTGTTTATAATCCAGATGCAACAAAATATTATACACCGGATTTAGCAGCTTTTAGTTATGATGGTGGCCTTTGTGATCCAGGTGATGATTATGATTATGTCATTATAACTACAACCTATAATAGTCTTGATTACTGGAGTACAGGTGGCTCTACACCATATAATTGGGAGAGTCTTATGGATAAACATGAATCTGAAGATGGCATGAGTTGTACACTTGTTACAGTTCAGGATATTGAGGCCTGTTCTGATTATGGAAATTCAAATCCATTGTTTGACGATCAAGAGGCACATATTCGAGAATTTGCCAAAGATGCATATCAAGACTGGGGAACTTCATATATACTTATTGGCGGTGATGATGAGTGGATAAACGCGCGTCATATGGATACAAATTACGAAGGCAACATTGATTCAGATATTTACTGGAGCAATCTTGATAGTACGTTTAATGAGGATGGAGATTATGATTGGGGTGAAGAAGGCGACAATGGTTTTGATCTTTATGCCGAGATCTTTATTGGTCGTGTTACTTGCGATACGCCACAAGATGTATCAAATTGGTTGACTAAGAGCTTTTACTATGCTGATAGTATGGATGACGTCTATTTGGATAATGCAGCATTTTATGGTGGAAATACTGGTTGGAATTGTCAGGGTGATGATTTCATGGACTACAGTGCCATTAAGGGAACTAATGATTGGCTTGGCCCGAATCCTGGTGCTGATGGACCGTTTCCTACATGGGCCGGTTTCCAATTTGGCTTTGAAACTTGGAATGCTGAAAACCCTGATGATCAATATGATATTTCAGTCCAGTGGACTGCAGAACCGCCAAATCCTGGTTGGCAAGGCGGATCAGAATCTGCAGCTATAAACGGACTGAAAAATGACATTAACAACGATCAAGTGACAATTTTGAGCGGCATGGCCCATGCAAATTCTCAGATGTCGCTAGATGTTTCTTCAAGCAACTGGGAATCTGATTACCATAACACGAAACCTTTCTTCATCCATGACTATGGATGCCATTGTGGTGACATGGATGCATCAGATGATGGCGTCCTTCACTCAATGTTATTCCACAGTGATACAGAACTTGCTTTTGCAGCTGTATACAATACATGTTACGGATGGGGTAATTTTGATACAACAAATTCAAGCAGTGCGTTCCAGACAAAAGAGTTCTGGTCATACTTCCTTGATATGAAAAACAAATCTGGAGATTTTAATAGTTGGCAACTTGGAAAAGCACATGCCTTTTCCAAAGATAGAATGGCTCCAACAATTAACTGGGATTATTCAACTGGCACATGGCGGGCTATTATCCAAGGCTGTCTATTATTTGGAGATCCTGCACAACAACTCAAAACACCACACCAAAGCGAACCTCCAGCAAACCCAGATGCACCAGATGGGCCAGATGACTGGATTCCTAACGTAGAATGCACGTTTTCTGCAGTCACAACTGATCCTGAAGGGGAACAAATTTTTTATATGTTTGACTGGGGCGACGGAACCTTTAGTAATTGGCTAGGACCCTATTCTTCCGGGCAAACTATAGATGAATCTCATATCTGGACAGAATTGGGAAACTATGAAATAAGTGTAAAAGCAAGAGACATATGGGGCGTATCAAGCGATTGGTCAGAACCAGCAGTTCTTTCAATTATTCCGAATAAACCACCTGAAAAACCAACAATCACTGGACCTACCTCTGGAAAAGTTGGAGTACCCCTAGACTTCAATGTTGTAACAACAGATCCCGAAGGACACGATATATATTACATGGTTCTGTGGGGAGATGGAAGCTATGTGGATTATACAGGCCCATATGCATCAGGTGAAGAGGCAACATTTAGCCATACATGGACTTCAGCTGGAGAATTTAATATTGTAGTAAAAGCACAAGATCATTTCGGAGCAAAAAGCCCACAGAACAACCTCGAATTAAGTATAACCAAGAATAAGGCTGTTACTAATTCGGTATTACTTCAATTTCTTGAAAAACTAATGGATCTTTTCCCACTGTTAGAACAAATACTGCAAAATATAGTCTGATAAACCACCAATCTCTATCTAAATCACTAAAACCCTTTTTTTCTTTATATATTAAAGTTAGAAAGGAGATCAGTATTGGTCATAACTATTGGAATTTTATGTAAGATTTAAATATACTATTAACGATGATATTATTGGTGGAGGTAAAAAATGAAAATAAAAAAACAAATTTTTTTAACAGCAATTTTCGTAATTATTGGGCTGGTAATATCTAATGCAACTGGTAGTATTATGTTGATGCCTTTGACTGATAACACTCTTAAAGATATCGCGTCTTTATCTGGTGATATATTTGAAGGGAACGATGAAGAAGTTGTTTCAGTATTAGTTTATTTAAAAGATCAGGTTGACCTTGATGCCATCAATGGGCAGATGGATGAGCAGCGAGCAACACTACAAGATCGCCATGAGACAACAGTTGTTACACTTCAAAATACTGCATATGCAACGCAACCTCAACTAGTTGAATATCTAAATGAACTTCAGAGTCAAAAATTTGTAAAAGAATTTAAGTCTTTTTGGATTAGAAATATTATTCGAGTTGATACCTATCAAAGTGTTGTTGATGAAATCGCTAAACGTGATGATGTTTTAAGGGTGTATCCAAACTATAATATTGAATTAATTGAACCAACAGGCGAAAGATTTGATGGTAAATCTGGTAATAAAGATGACATTGAAATTGGTGTTATAGCTGTTAGAGCACCAGAGGTCTGGGATATGGGCATCACAGGTGAAGGTGTCCTTGTTGCAACAATTGATACTGGAGTAGATGGTAACCACCCTGCACTTGCTGATAGATGGGCAGGTGTAGCAGATCCCAGATATGAAGGACATCCAGAGTGGGCATGGTTTGACCCATATGCAGGTCAGAACGATTTTCCTTATGATAGCAATGGTCATGGCACTCATACAATGGGTACTGTATGTGGTGGTACACCAGGGGATCAAATTGGTGTTGCACCAGGTGCCCTGTGGATATCAGCAGGAGCTATCGACAGAGGCGGGGGCATTTCTCAAACTGTTTCAGATGCAATAGAATCATTCGAATGGATGATTGATCCTGATGGTGATCCATCAACAAATTGGGATGTCCCAGCAGTTTGTTCAAATTCATGGAGGTTAACTACGGGGCATGGATATCCGCCCTGCGATGAAACATTTTGGACTTTTCTTGATGCTTGTGAATCTGCAGGAACTGTTATAATCTTCTCAGCTGGCAACGAGGGTTATTCGGGTTTAGGTAGACCTTCTGACCGAGCAACTGATGATTATCGAACCTTTGCAGTTGCAGCAGTTGATGCAAATAATCCAAGCTGGCCAATTGCAGGTTTTTCATCTAGAGGTCCAACATATTGTACTCCAACTGGCGGTGCAGCAATTAAACCAGATATCGCAGCACCCGGTGTTGATGTACGTTCATCAGTGCCAGGTGGCGGTTATGGATACAAAGATGGTACTTCGATGGCTTCACCACATATCAATGGTGTTGTCGCACTAATGCGTGAAGTTAATCCAAATATAAGTGTTGAGGAAATAAAAGAAATCATATATCAAGCAGCATATGACTTAGGTAGTCCAGGTGAAGATAACGATTATGGCTGGGGAATGGTTGATGCCTATGAAGCAGTTTTGCTTACCAATCAACATCCAGATACGCCTGTTATTGATGGCCCAACAAATGGAAACGCAGATGCCTCTTATGATTTTACATTCAAATCAGTAGACCCAGAAGGTGATGATGTTTATTACTGGATTGACTGGGGAGATGGTACCTCCAGTGAATGGATAGGACCTTACAATACAGGTGAAGAGATAATTGTGAACCACACATGGAATAATCCAGATACATATGAAATCAGAGCGAAAGCCAAGGATGATAATGGTGAGAGTGACTGGTCAGAACCGCATATTATTTCAATTGTTAATCAACCACCAGAAAAACCAACAATCACTGGACCAACCTCTGGTAAAGTTGGAGTATCCCTAGATTTCACTGTTGTTACAACAGACCCCGAGGGCCACGATGTATACTACCGGTTTGTATGGGGAGACGGCAGCTATATAGACTATACAGGTCCATATGCATCAGGTGAAGAAGCAACATTTAGCCATACATGGACTTCAGCTGGAGAATTTAATATTGTAGTAAAAGCACAAGATCATTTAGGAGCAAAAAGCCCCCAGAACAACCTCGAATTAAGTATAACCAAGAACAAAGCATTAACTAATTCGGTACTACTTCAATTTCTTGAAAAACTAATGGATCTTTTCCCACTGTTAGAACAAATATTACTAAACTTGCGTTGAGAAGTAAAACAATTTCTTCTCTTCTTTTTCTATTTTAAAGTATATTGTGTTAATAGATAACTACAGCTTTAACTCCATTTATCTTCCTTATTTTTGGAATTAGCATTCCTGGAACTTGATTTTCTGTTACGATAAAAAGTCTTGGTTCTTCGGAAAGCTCAAAGTCATCAACAATTGCTTGTCTTATACTTATCTTTGCATCTGCAACAACCATTGCAACATTTGCAAGAATTCCAGGCATACTAGGATCTTCGGGAATTATTTCTATTACGCCCCAGTTCATATCTGTAGCTACGTCTTTTAGGTGACAAGTCGGCTTCAATCTGGAAAAAACCTTTTGTAAATCTTTTTGCTCCATTATTGTTTTTATAGTACTAGTAATAATTCTTCTATCCAAATCAAAGGCTCGTGCTATCTTTGAATCCGAAAGTTCTATTTCTCCACAATAAATCTTATTATTACTTACTTTAAGTCCATATTCAAGTAGTTTTTGCGTAAGTTTTTTCCTCTTAGGATATTGATTAAAATATTTTGCCAATTGTCGCCACATATGAAAATCATTAATAACCTATCATTATTTAACAATTACATTTATGTCAAAAATTGTACATTAATGTACATTAATGCTCAATATTTATATAGTATTGAAGACATAATAGTATGTGATAAGTATGACAAAAACTAAAATACTGCTTGATGAAAATGACATTCCAAAAAAATGGTATAATATTCAGGCTGATTTAAAAACACCATTAGATCCTCCATTAAATCCTAAAACTAAAAAGCCAATAGGTCCAAATGATCTAAAAGCAATATTTCCAATGGAGCTGATAAAACAAGAAGTAAGTACTGAAAGATACATTTCAATTCCAGAGGAAATAAGGGAAATCTACCGTATATGGAGACCTACACCGCTATACAGAGCGAAAAACCTTGAGAAGGCTTTGAAGACACCGGCGAAAATATATTACAAATGGGAGGGAGTAAGTCCACCAGGGAGCCACAAACCAAACTCTGCTGTAGCACAAGCTTATTTTAATATGAAAGCTGGAATTACCCGAGTTGTAACAGAAACAGGAGCTGGACAATGGGGATCCGCTCTTGCTTTTGCAAGTAGCAAATTCAATCTCAAATGTAGAGTATATATGGTTAAATGCAGCTATGAACAGAAACCTTACAGAAGAATACTCATGGAAAACTGGGGTGCAAAAGTATTTTCTAGTCCAACAAATCTCACAAAAAGTGGAAAAGAAATCCTTAAAAAAGATCCAAATACACCAGGAAGCTTAGGAATATCAATAAGTGAAGCAGTCGAAGATGCAGCAACACATGAAGATACAAACTATTGCCTTGGCTCAGTATTAAACCACGTTGTATTGCATCAGACAGTTATCGGTCTAGAATTAAAAAAACAGTTTGAACTCCTTGACGAATACCCAGATATAATTTGCGGATGCGTCGGTGGTGGAAGTAACTTTGCTGGAACAAGTTTTCCATTCATTAGAGATAAAATTATAGGAAAAAAACCAGATCTAAAAATTGTATCTGTTGAACCACTGGTTTGTCCAACACTGACAAAGGGGGAATACCGGTACGACTTTGGAGATAGTGTTGGTCTTACACCCCTTCTTAAGATGTATACATTAGGACATGGTTTTGTACCCCCTGCAATTCACGCAGGCGGTTTGAGATATCACGGTGGTTCACCCCTGCTGTGTAAATTAACAAAAGAAAGGTACATGGAAGCACTTGCATATTATCAAAATGAGGTATTTGAAGCAGCTACTCTTTTTGCAAAAACAGAAGGATTTGTTGTAGCACCAGAAGCTGCACATGCAGTAAAAGCAGCAATAGATTTTGCAAGAATTTGTAAAAATGAAAACAAGAAAAAGATAATTGTTTTTGGAAACAGCGGACATGGACATTTTGATCTTTCAGCTTATGATGCATATAATAACAAGCAAATGCAGAATTATGCTTATCCAGAAAAACTAATTACAAATAATCTAGAAAAATTACCCTTAATAAATTAAACAACTTAGTTGCCAAAGAACCAAATAAAATACCTTAAAAAAAGAATCTACTTGCCTCTATTAAGGTTAGCACGAATACTAGGTCTAATCTTTTCAGCACCACGACCCTTATACATAAGACCTCTACCCTTTTGGCCAGCACTAGTTTTTCCTCTGAGAACTCTTCTTTTGTTGGAAGTGCTGGTGATCCAATTAATTTTTGGATCGTTCATAACTGCAGGATGAACTGGATCAACTAGAATTACTTCATAGTAATGATGCTTACCGTCTTCCCCAACCCAGTAAGAATTTAAAACCTCCATATTTGGATAACGTTTTGCGGTACGTTCTTCAGCAATTCTTTGTATACTCTTAGCTGCAGTAATTTTCGTAATACCTTTTGCAGATGGTTTCCTTCCACCTTTTATAGTTGGTTTTCTTAAACCCCCTCTTCTAACATATGAACGTACAACAATGTAACCTTGTTTTGCTTTATAACCAAGTGATCTTGCTCTATCGATTCTTAACGGTTTATCTACTCTTACAAAATTTTCTTCTTTTCTCCACTGAATGAGGCGCTGTTGCTGCGGTGACTTGTATGAAATATCAGGTTTCTTCCATTGATTCCCAACGTAATCATACATACTTTTTACCATGATTAATACACCTAACCTTAAGAATTGGTAGGAGCATAGGAAGGAAATTGTTTATTTAAAACTTTTGTTAGGAAATAATTATTTCTCATAACTGTTTTTTTTATAACATTTTTTTGAAATTTGTTATTTTTTCGTATACTAATTCATCAAAGATAACAATTTAACCATTTTTATTTTTAAAAAAACATAAATCTTAAGTATTTTGCTTACCAAACATTAAGATAAGGGGGTAGAAATGAGAGGGAAAATAATAGGAGTAGTTTTGACGCTGGTTATTGTCGGTATAATCCTTCTTTCTATATTTGTTGTCACAACACAAAACGAAATAAAAGAAATAAATGAAGAATTTGAAGAAATAAAAAACAAGCCTATATCATTAAAAATTCTTGCAGATACTAGTTCTGGAATAAGTCCACTGACTGTAAATTTCAAGAGCTTATTGTTAAATAACAAAAACCAGGTAAAATATAATTGGGATTTTGGTGATGGAAATACATCAAATGAAAAAGAACCGACAAACATCTATAAAAAAAGCGGTAGTTATAATTGCATATTAACTGTTCAAGATGGGGATATAACAGTATCTGATTTTTACAACATAACTGTCTTTCAAAATAATCCACCAAAAGTCAAAATTTTATGTAATACGATTGCTTATAGACCTGAACGAGTATATTTTGACGCAGAGGTTTTTGACCCTGAAGGAGATGAGCTGGAATATAAATGGAAATTAGTACTACCACCGATTATGAGTGCTATTAAATTAGATCAATCTTTTAACACTAAAAATTTTTCAAAGCTCTTCATAAGATGTGGTCGTTATGTTGCTGAATTAACTGTTACTGATGAAGCAGGAAACCAAGTAACTGATTATGAAATCGTTCAGGTACGACCAAACCAAATTGGTGGTGGCGGTCTCGCGCTTATAACTCTTTTAGGTACACAGATACCAAATGGGTTAAATCTTATTTGGACTCTTTCAAATTTGATTTTTAAATATGAAGAAAACCTTGATAAAAATTGGTTTGATAAATCGGATATGTTTAGGTTTTTTATTAATATATACATAGCATTAGGTAATGTCAATTATGAACCACCTATTCCAAAAGCTGATTTAAGAGTTTCTGAGATTCAAGATCTAAATCTATCTTACTATGTAAATGATACAACTAGAATAGTTGAAAATGATGCAACTGTAAATAGCTCTTTTACTATTACAAATATTGATAATTCAAACATATCAAAAAACATATACATAACATTAGACCATCCTTTAAATAAAGATGAAGGATTAATTGATGATATTGAAATAGAAGATCTATATGTTGGATTAGATGTAGGAGTTTTATCAAATAAACTTTTTTTCAATAGAGTTTACACAAGATGGCAAGATTGCTATGATGTCGAAAAACTTGTTCCAGGTGAATTTATCTCAATGGATCTATTTGTCACGTTAAAGAAAGGTGCAACAATACAAAAGGGATCATATGATTGTAAATTATTCATGTATCAGGAAAAATCTCTGAAAATCGAAAAATATGTTGATGAAATCCCATTTACGATTATACTTTAGAGAAAAATCAGAAAAAAAATGATGTATAATTAACCTTTTCACCTCTCTTTTTTTCTTTATTTGTTTAGTCACCAAACTATTATAATGGGTATTCTATTTCCTTCGGCCGGAGAATCCAAAATGGATAATCTTTTTAATCTCAAAATAGAAAAATTACCTCGAACAAAAATTAAGGAACTGCAGCTTAAACAATTGAAAAAAACAGTAAAACTTGTTTATGATAATGTTCCTTTTTATAAGAAAAAGTTCCAGGAACTAAAGATAAAGCCAGATGATATTAAAACATTAGAAGATGTGCAAAAGTTGCCAGTTACAACAAAAGATGACCTAAGAGATAATGCACCATTCAATATGATGGCCACTTCACTTGATAATTGTATCGAACTACATGCTTCATCTGGTACAACGGGCATCCCAGTTACTGTATGCTACACTCCAAACGATATTGAAGTATGGTCTGAAGTTATGGCACGTTGTCTATCCATGTCTGGTCTAACTAAAAAAGATGTCTTTCAAAATCCAATACCATATGGAACGTTTACTGGTGCCTTTGGATTTCATTATGGCGCTCACAAGATTGGTGCCCTAGTTATTCCCTCAGGTATGGGACAATCTGAAAGACAGATAAAGCTTATGGACTATTATGGCACTACCTTTATCTCAGGCGTTGCATCATATGCAATGCGTCTATCTCAAGTTGCTCTTGACATGAAGATAGATCCGAAAAAACTGAAGGTTAGAAATGGACTTTTTGGTGCTGAAACATTTTCCCCTGGCTTGAAAAAACGCATTATGGACATCTGGGAGATGGACGTACATGATATTTATGGTTTAACAGAGATGTGCGGGCCGGGTGTCTCAACAGATTGTGATCAACACAATGGTCTTCATTTATGGGAGGATCATTTTCTGGTAGAATGTCTAGATCCAGTTACACTAGAACCTGTGGGACCTGAAGAAGAAGGAGAAATCGTCATAACTACACTGACAAAAGAAGGTATGCCCTTACTGAGATATAGAACAAGGGATATAGCAAAACTTTATGATGAAAAAATTTGTGAATGTGGAAGAACTCATATCAAACATACTCCAGTAAAAGGACGTAGTGATGATATGGTGATTATACATGGGACAAATATCTATCCTGGTCAAATTGAATCTGTATTAATGAAAAACAAAGATGTTGGTAATAACTGGAGAATGGTACTCAAGACAGTTGATGATGTTGACATGCTCACTGTTGAGGTGGAAAGTAAAAATCAATTGAGTCAAGTTGAGTCTATGGACCTTGAAGAGATTTTAAAAACTGATATAAAATCAGTAATTGTGTTTACACCAAGAGTAACTGTTTTACCTCCAAAGAGTATTCCTCAAGAGGGTTTAAAAGCAAAACGTGTCATCGATGAAAGGAAAAAGGTATAATCATGAAAGCAAGCATTAAAAAATTGATAGAAAAAAAGGGACCTCTTGCTGAAAATGAAGTAAAGGATTTATTGAAAGAATATGGAATAGGAACAACAAAATACAAATTGGTAAATAAGATTGAAGATTTAGAAAATCTAGAATTGAAGTTTCCAGTGGCCCTCAAAGTTTGTTCAAGTAAAATTCTACATAAAACAGATGTTGGAGGTGTAAAACTAGATATCAAAGACATGGATGAACTCAAAAAAACATTCAAGGACTTCAGGAAAAAATTCCCTAAAGAAAATCTTTTAGTTGACCAGATGGCAGAAAAAGGCGTCGAAATTATCATTGGTCTTATTCAAGACCCAACATTTGGTCTATCTATTATGTGTGGAATCGGTGGTATTTTTACCGAACTTTATAAGGACGTAACATTCCGTGTTGTACCAATTGTAAAATTTGATGCAGAACAAATGGTTGAAGAGATAAAAGGAAAAAAACTATTAGAAGGATTTAGAAACATCCCTGCAAATAAACAATTAGTTATTGATTTACTTATAAGGGTATCAAAAATTGGAGAAGAATTAAAGGATCATATTGATGAAATGGATTTGAATCCAGTTTTTGTTTATAAGGATAACATTTGTGTTGTAGATGCTAAGCTAATATTAAAATAATATAAGGTGTTGTAATGATGGAGTCAAATATGGAAGATTATAAAATCAAAGATATCAATCTAGCAGATTTCGGACGAAAAGAAATCGAGATTGCCGAAAAAGAAATGCCAGGTCTTATGGCTATTCGTGATAAATATGGGGCTCAAAAACCTTTAGAGGGTGCTCGTATAATGGGCAGTTTACATATGACTATCCAGACAGCTGTTCTAATTGAAACACTTGCTGAGTTAGGTGCTTCTGTTAGATGGGCTAGTTGTAATATTTTTTCAACTCAGGACCATGCGGCCGCGACCATTGCTAATACTGGTGTTCCTGTTTTTGCATGGAAAGGCGAGAGCCTTAAAGAGTATTGGTGGTGTGCTCAAAAAGCTCTTGATTTTGGCAATGGTATGGGACCAAACTTAATAGTTGATGACGGTGGAGATGCAACCCTTATGGTTCATAAGGGTTATGAAGTTGAACAAAATCCGTCCTTACTTGATAAGGATTATAGCTCTGAGGGCGAGGATTTCAAGGAACTTATGGCCTGTTTAAAAGAAATCTATGAAAAAGATCCGCAAAGATGGACCAGAGTTTCAAAAGATATCAAAGGTATCTCCGAGGAAACTACAACTGGAGTTCACCGCTTGTATCAAAGATTGGAAGAGGGAACACTTCTTTTCCCCGCGTTTAACGTGAATGATTCAGTTACAAAATCTAAGTTTGATAATTTGTATGGTTGCAGAGAAAGCCTTGCTGATGGTATAAAGAGGGCAACTGATGTTATGGTTGCTGGAAAAACTGTTGTTGTCTGTGGCTATGGTGATGTTGGAAAAGGATGTTGCCAGTCAATGCGTGGTTTTGGTGCAAGAGTAATTGTTACTGAAATCGATCCGATTTGTGCACTTCAGGCAGTTATGGAGGGTTATGAAGTAAAAACTGTCGAAGGTACTCTTGGCGAAGGAAATATTTATGTCACTGCAACAGGTAATAGGGACATTATCACTGCAGAACATATGGAAAAAATGAAGGATCAAGCTATTGTTTGTAACATTGGTCATTTTGATAATGAAATCCAAGTAACTGAACTTGAAAATATTCCAGGGATTAAAAAAGTAAATATTAAACCGCAGGTGGATAAATATATTTTTCCAGATGGACATGAAATATTTATGCTTGCCGAAGGACGCCTTGTGAATCTAGGATGCGCGACAGGCCATCCTAGTTTCGTTATGAGCAATTCATTCACGAATCAGTGTCTTGCACAAATTGAACTTTGGAATAAAGATCACAAAATAGGAGTATATATGCTTCCTAAAAATCTTGATGAAGAAGTTGCCAGGCTTCATCTTGAAAAGCTTGGTGTTATACTTTCAAAACTTACAAAAGAGCAAGCTGACTACATTGGTGTTAAAGTAGAAGGTCCTTACAAATCTAAACATTATAGATATTAGGATAAAATAAAATGATTACCTTAATTGGAACTGGACATGTTTTTGATCTATCTCAAGCGTTACTTAACATTTTTGAGGAAAAACAACCTGAAATTCTATGTGTAGAGCTTGATAAGCAAAGATTCAATGCACTTATGCTTAAACAAACCAATCCGGAGGCTTATAAAAATTACGAAAAAAATGTCCCAGTTCTTTATAGATTGTTAGCCAGATTTCAAGATGGAATGGCAAAACAATATGGAGTAACCGCTGGAGAAGAAATGCTAACGACAATTAACTTTGCTAAAAGCCATCAGCTTCCAATTGCATTTATTGATATGAATGCACAAAACCTATTTTCTAAAATGCTAAAAAAAATGTCTTGGTCTGAAAAATTTAAATTAGCATTTACAGGCCTTGGAGGTTTTTTTGTTAGCAAAAAAAGAGTTGATAGTGAAATCAAAAAACTCGAGGGGGACTTAGAAAAATATATTGAAGAAGTTGGTGAAAAATTTCCGACAATTAAAAAGATTTTGATTGATGATCGAAATCAATATATGGTGAAGCAACTAGCAAGTGCAAATGAACAATATGAAAAAGTTGCAGCGGTTATTGGTGATGGTCATGTTCCTGGGATATCTGAACTTTTAACAAAAAAAGATATCAAGTTTGAAACAATAAGACTTAGCGAACTGCGAAGTCATAAAACAGATAAAACAGATTCATCGACAGCATCATTTAGCATGGAATATAAAGATTTACAGTAGTATTTTTCCTACGAGGTTTTAAAAAACATTTTTCTTTGTTGTATTTTGTTGGGCCTGTAGCCTAGTCTGGACAGGGCGATAGCCTCCTAAGCTATAGATCGCGGGTTCGAATCCCGCCAGGTCCGCTTCACTCTCTCGGAGGGAATTTGGTCGAAAGATGCTATTTTTTGCGTTTTTTGAATTCTCGTGTTATCCCCACCCATTACTTGGAGCTTTAAGGACACGATGAACCCAATCATAAGGAGCAAGTAGATAGTAGTGCTTTGCATCTTTGATGTATCCCATAGTTGTTTCTATTTTGGTGTGACCTAGCCAGTCTCTTACTTCGTATTCATCGAATGCTTTGTATTGTAGTTTGGTTCTGATTAGTCTTGATACTGCTGCAAAATGTCTTGAGCAGTAGTTGTAGTATTCTGGAAAAACAGTTTGTATTACCGGTTTTGCTTTTCTGTTAAGTAGTTGTCTTAGTTGATCTCTTGAGTATGGATGTCCATCGGATCGAAGATACAGGTAGTCTTTGCTATGTTGGTTTTCTACCTTTGGCCTCCATGCATCTACCCAGTTTTTAAATGACTTTCTTCGTCTGTTTGACATTATTTCTTCTGGTGATAGATTTCTTGTGCTACTGTGCTTCTTTGGTTCTGTTATTGTTATATATCCTCGTTCTACGTGAACATCTGTTGTTTTCATTTCTGTTGGTTCACTTGGAAATCTCCATCCTATGATGAAGTTGTGTGTGAGTAGGTATTGTATTAGTACGTTTTCGTAGGAATCCTTTGAGTAGGTTAGGTTTAGTATTTTGTATACTTGGTCTGGAAACGGCATTACTCTTACTCTGTAGATTGGTGTTGATGGTGGTTTGTAGGTCCAGAGTTTCAGTCCATATGCTTTTAGAAACATCCTCATGGTTTTCCATTCGTTTTGAAGCGCGCATGGTCCTGTGTTTTCTATTTGTTCTCTGTAGTCCATGTGTGCCATGAAGTTTTCATATGTTGGGTTTCTGAAGTCTACTGGTTGTGGATGTGTTTCCATGAATCTTGCTGTTGATAGTCGTTTTTCTATTGTGTTTTGACTTAGTCTTTGTCTTAAGTAACAGTGTATTGCTACATCGTTAAAAGACGCAGTTTTTGGGTCCAATATTATTGGAAAATCGGTTCTTTTAATTTTTTTTAGATCATAGTTTATTTTCACTTTTTTCTCCCTAAATATTGGAGAAGTTAGTTCTTTTGATCTTTGGCTTATTATTTTGTTTATTATTTTCCATTCTTTGTTTCTACCTCCATCTAACACATCATTGAGTGAGTTAGTTGAATCTGAATATTTTGAATTGTATATCTGATTTTGGTGTTCAAATTTCAATTTGATTTCCACCTTTTTCATTTGTATTACTTGCATTATTTGTAATACAATATATGTAATGTAAACGTAATATTTATATCTTTCTGTGTTATTTGCATTACAATGCCTTCGAAGAAAGACAAAGGTGGAACACATTCATTTCGTGTATCAAAAGACATGGAAAAATGGATAGAATCAAAAATAAAATCACATGAACTTGGATCCTGGACTCATGCCCTAGAATGGGGTTTGGATTTACTAAAAGAGAAATTAGACTCTAAAAAATAATTTTTTAAAATTTATTTAAAAATTCATCAATTATTTTGATATCACTATTTTTTATTTTATAAAGTTTGTAAACGAGTTTGTCGAGTTCTTCTTCAAGATCTTCGATTTTAGTTGTCTTTTCAAGTTTCTTAATATCTTTCTTATGCATATCAATAATTTTTTCTGTTTTTTTATCTTCAATAGGAATTCTTAAGAGTATCTCTTGATCTTTAGAAACCTTAGAATTTTTAATCGATCTTATTACATATTCTAATTTTTTATCTGAATCCAATTTATAGTTATCAATAATATCATTTTTTCCAAGTTGAATCTTTTTAGTTCCTTGTAAATCTTCTTGAATTTCAGGCAAAATATTTGAGTAATTCCTTTTTACTACATGTCTAATTTCAAAAAATTCTTCAATTTCATTTTCTTTTCTTAGTTGAGAAAAATATGGCGTTGGAAACATCTCGATTTTTCTTTTCAGTTCTTCAATAAACATTAATTTTTTAGCTATTGCTGTTGTTTTTTTAGATATTTCTTTTTCTGCTGATGTTTCTGGTTCTTTAATTGGTAATAATTTTATGAATTGGTCTCCATATGAGTAAAATTTACCTGAAAAAATATTACTAATATGCTTATGGTAATATTCTAACAATTTACTATTAAGTATAGATAACAAAAACCATGGATCTTTAGTCTCCTTTGGCAATATGCCAAAAACATTTGATCCTCCTGCCCCTGCGAAAACATAATTATCGCTTTCATCATAGACAAAATTTGAGCTATTAGCGAGAGTTTGAACTAATAATTTTTTACTATCATATTTTTCAATATTTCGTGGGTATGTAATACCGTACCATCGGTGGTCGTTTGCTTTATCTTTTTTATACAATCCATTTTCTCTATTTCTTAATATTTCCTCATTATTTTTAAAATAATTCCAAGCTGAAGGATACAAATTTTCAATATACTCATTACTATACTCAAATTTATCTTCATCTTCTTTAGAAGGAATCAATAGATATTTTTCGTTCCCATTAAGTTCAAATTTTTTATATGGGAAAAAAACATACCATCCTTTCCAATCTATTTTCCAGCGATGAACATCTTTGCCAAATAGAAATGGTCTAATTATGTCCTTCTCAACTTCTATTAAGTCTCCTCCACCCTTTGGAATTGCTACAATAGAATTTTTTTTATCTTCAATTAATTTTAGAATATATACATCGTCTTTACTAGTGGAAATCCCTTGAAAACCTCCACTTTGTGTTTTTGTAAATTTTTCTAATACATCGGTTGATTCTTTTTCAATTTTTGAAAATATCGCCCTTTCGTTATGAGGCATTAAGTACCAACCTTGAGATCGGAGATTTTTATATTTGAAGTAAAAAACATCAGAATATTGACCCACTAAATGATCTTTTGGTGTTTTTAACTTTCCAAAATTATTTTCAACTTCTGAGAGTAAATCTTTTCCATTATTCGGATCCTTAAAAACTCTTGCAACAGGAAAATAATCTCTTTCTTTTTTTCCTTTTGAAAAAACAAAAATCGATGGATAATTAAGCGCATCCTCAAATACACGACTATCTTTTAAATCTAAAAATTTATTGATATTTACAGTTTCTAATAACCCTTCCCGCATTTTTTTACCATAATTTGTAAGGAGGAATCTATTAGAAACAATGTAACTTAGTTTTCCTCTATTACCATCTTTAATCCATTCTAAACCACGTTCAATGAAAGGAATATAGATATCAAAGTTCCCTTCAACCCATTTATAACTACCTAACCATTTATTTTTCTGTTTTTCAGGTAGGTCCTGGACTCTTACATATGGTGGATTACCTACAACATAATCATAATCAACAAAATTCTTCAATAAAGCAGCAAGCATAACATCTTCAATTGATTTTACTAACCTGCCATCATCAAATTCCGTTTTTAATGTCTTAATATGTATTAATAAACGATTTGCATGATCTTCAAAAAAATCTGCTAAAATATCCCATTTTTTATCACTAAGATATTTCTGAAGATTTTTTTCCATCAAAGATTTATCAATTTCATACTTGCCTTTATCAGCAGTTTGTTTAACAGTATCAAAAACAGCTTGCAAAGCACCAAAATACTGTTGTATATCATTGATATCAGTTTGATTAAGAACAGTTTTTTCATCAGGAATGTTAAATGTATCCTCAAAAAATGATTCTCCTTCCTCTTTTTGAACAGGAAGTTCTATCTTCATCGAAAAAACTTTTCCCGCATCCCATTCTTCTATATTCATACGTCCAACTTGAGTCTCTTTAGTTAACGAATCTGTTCTAAAAATTGGAAGCCTATTTAAAACAAAACCAGGTGATTCATCCTTAGCTATTTTATATTGAGGTAAAAGCGCAAGAGTAAACTGAACTTGAGCCATAATCGTTGCGAATGGATGAATATCAAAACCAACGATATGATATTTATTGCATAGATCAGCAAGTACTTTACTCCATCCCTCTTGCTTTGCTTTTCTTTTAGCATTATTCAGATATCTTTTTAATGCACCAACTAAAAAAGTTCCAGAACCGCATGCTGGATCTAAAAGTCTCTTGTTAATAACTCCCGAATTATTATATCCTACAGCATCGAGAATGTATTCAACTACTTCAATTGGAGTATAAAATTCACCTAAAGCTTTTCTTGTTTCAGTATCAAAATATTTTTGATAGAGTATCCCAAGTGGGTCACCTTCAATACGTGAGAAATTGAACTTGTAAACTGCTAAAAGTATCTTTGCAACATTTCGACCAAAACGACTCATTGGCAAAGTAGTATCTCGGAAAAACTCCTGATAACCTCTATTATCAAATTCCTCAGTCCACCAATAAAAAATATCCTCCTCAAAAACAGATGCAATAAGTTTCTCCTGCATATCCCTAACTATTTCCATAGCAATTTTTGGATATGAAGACTGAGCGATGTCCTTATTTGATCGGGATGCTTTTTTAATTTCATTTTCTAAAAAATCAGAAAAACTCGCATCAGGGAAACCAAAATCTTCACAAGCTTTAGTAAGAATAAGTCTCATAAATAATGCAAAAGCAGTCTCAAGACAGAATGATACAATATATCTATCTTCTTCTTTGCTTATCAACAAACCAGTTTCTTTAAAAATCGGTCTCCAATTATTTGGAACCTGATCCTTTGTTAATGATTTTGCATAAGATTTCTTCCAAAAATTATAAGCACTCTCAGTAAAAGTTAATTTTTCTCTTTCATCTTTGAATAAATCGATAATCGAACAAACGAGTGAAGAAAAAATAGATCCTTCACAAAGTCTGAAACTTTCATAAAAATGCTCTCGAGAAATTTCCTCTTCTAAAGCTAATCTTTCATCCGGATCTGTAAATTTTTCAAGATAATTCTTTACGTTCTTAATTAAAGTGGTACCATAATCTGGTTTTTTAAGATGTATTAATAGATCAGAAATTAAAATTTCATGAAAATTTTCAACAGAGTTAGAAAGTTTATTATTTCGTATCAAACTATTTCTTTGCCGTTCATAAAAAATAAGATCTTTACCATTGTATAATAAACCATATTTTGCCTTTAGTGGTTTAACATATTTTTCCAATAAATCATTTTCAAAACTATCTAAATTTTCAACTGAAGGTTTTTTGAACTCTATTACAAAAATTACATCCCCAAATTCATCAGTACAGTGAATATCAGTTCTTTTACCGGTGACTAATCTTTCTTCATAAAATACTTCATTTTTTAGATATCCAAGTGTTTTTAGAATATTAGTTTGAGCGAAATTTATTCTGAGAGTCGATTCATTCATTGATGGTTTTTTCTTAACATCCTTTAATACTATTTCAAAACCTTTTTTTATTTCATGTAAATCAGTCATCCTGACCCTCAACTTGCTCAAAATCTTCAATTATAAAGTTGTTTTCAAATTCTCTACCTTTAAAAGAATATTTTTTACTAATTAGTTTAACCTGAATCAAGCAATTTAAATCTTCTTCTTCCATTTTCTTTGCGTTTTCTATTTTAATACCAAGTAATTTTTCAGCAATTTTTCCATTAGCAATAAAAATCCTTGAATCAGAATCCATAGACCATTTTACTCTAATATCCTCTTTTGGTTTTACATCTACATGAACCGGACAATGATCATTAACTAAAACTCTATTACATTCAGGACAACGATGAATATATCCACTTTTTGGAATTATATTTTTTATTGTCCCTTCAATATCCCAAGAACCTGATGAAGACTTAACATTTTTTCCAATAGGCGTAATTTTTGTCCTTGCATTAAAATTAATTTGCTTATTACCATTCCATGTATCCACAATTGCACTATTGATTAGATAACTTCTACCTTCCTCAACTTCTAACAATTTCGATTTCTTCCAAGATACAAATTTAATTTCACCTGTATCATCTGCAACGACTCCTGATTGCGATATTGAATCTGATGTTGGTTCCCAAAGTTTTAAAACTTTAATTTCTAAAGAAACCCATTCACCTTTTTTGTTTAAATCCGAGATATTCCTCACATCATCAGCCATAGCTATTAGATTCCCCTTTGAAAACTTCAAAATAGTGATTGATAAACCTAATAATAAATTTTGTCAATAAATAAAATATTTGTTATAGTTCATCATTGTAAATCATCCTATGAAACATTTTGAAAATAGTCTATCCAAAGAATCATCTATGGATATTTGTATAAATTTAGTTGGGGGGATTGCAAAAAAGTAGGTCTTAGATTTACTTGACGTATATTTTGGAATCCCCTCTTCTAAGATTTTTGATATTGGAATCCAAAACCATGTTTTGTAGTCATATTCCTCATTAGATAACACATACCATATAGGTAAATTGAATGTTCTTTGTAGGAATGAATATTTTTTTGTTTCGTCACTATCTAAAGTAAACGTTTTGTACCTCTCATTCAGCTTTTTATTTTTTATATCTACAAAAATGAACCCTAAATTAGGAAGCAATATCATAAAATCTGGTCTTTTACCTTTAAAGTATTTATTAAACGCTGAAGAAAATGTCTCTATATCTTGTTGAATATACAAATAAGGTATATTGTGCTTATCCAGCCATTCTTTAAATCTTTGTTCGGCTACATCTCCTTTTATTTTAATTTGTTCAGCCATGGTGTATTGTATATCAAAAAAGCATATATAAGCATTGGATACTCTGAAATATGAATGTCACAAGGTAAGGAGGCCATTATTCGCTATATGGAGCCTGAAAAAGGAAGATTTATTCTTTGTACATGGAGACTTGAAGGAATACCATGGAAAGTAATTGAGGACATTAGAAAATGGACCGATAAAACTGTTTTTGTCAAAGGCGCAAGAATATGGATTAAACCGAGGAGCAAAATAGGATATCCAGGAGAATACGATCTAAACATTAAAGGCAGAGGACATGATGATAGATGTACTTGGTGCGAATCGTTTAGGACAGCTTTGACTAATAAGATGAAAGAAGATATGAATTGCTCTGTAAGGGAAACCGGTAGCTGTATTTTTGATTAAAAATTTGGTGGAATATCATCGTTAGTAATTATTGAAACTTTACAATCATCACAAATATCGTCAGGATTATCTGTTTCGTTTACACCACAAATTTTACGGGTGCCTTGCATGGCTGTCTGCTAGGCAGTGAAAATCTGCCCTCTTCAATTTCCCTTTCGGAAGAGTAGTCGAAGGGACTCAAAAGTCTGGCATCCTACATGGATGGCAAGCTTATAACCGTGAGGTTATGGGTGAAGGAAGCTGCAGACAAAACCACAGGCCAAAACCATAATGGTGAACCTAGATGTAGCATCATACAATTGATGACCTACTGTAAAATTAGGGAAATCTGGTGCAGCATACTGCTGATATAAAGGGAATATAAAGTATGCTGGATGTATGGTGTATCAGGGTTGGCATGTGGCGAAAGTAGATGGTCTTACCAAGGGAGAACTCATACAATCCTACATGGGAAGGTAGGTAAGGAACAACATAACCACGTTCGTGGGAAAGTCAAGTACTAATGTTGTATGAGGAGTCAGCTGACTCATAGTAGCAATGAAGTCAAGCCAATGATATGCTGGTAACAGATTGGAGGATAAAACTTGGCTGAGTGAAGGGGTCTGGTTCGTGAGAACTGAATACTGGCAAATCGTGGATTAGCAATGCTTTGCGTTGCTTGGAAACGCAAACTTAAGGTTTGTAGATTTGTTGGTTTTGGTCGGTGAGGAAGACATAGAATGTTTGAGTATCTTAGGAAATTCAGGGAGCATTTTCCAGAGCGGAAATTTTTCCAGTTGATAGACAAGATATACGACATGAATAACCTGAGGGATGCCTGGAAAAAAGGTTAAATCCAATAAAGGTTGTGCAGGGATAGATAAACAGAGTATATGTGATTTCCAGAAACAATGTGACTTATATCTCAAGGAAATTCAGAGAGCAGTGAAGAACGGTAGTTACGAGGCAATGCCGGTGTTACGGAAATATATTCCTAAAGGAAACGGTAAGTTTAGACCGTTGGGTATACCAACAGTAAAAGATAGAATTCTACAACAAGCAACAAAGAATGTTATTGAAACGATATTTGAAATGAAATTTCTTGATTGCAGTTACGGGTATCGACCTGACAGAAATGCACATCAAGCAGTGAAGCAAATAAGGAAATACATAGAACAGGGTTACACATGGGTTATTGATGCGGATGTGGAAAAATTCTTTGACTCTGTAGACCATAAATTACTAATGGGCTTGGTGTCAGAGGAAATCAGTGATGGAAAAGTATTGGACCTTATAGAATCATGGCTTAAAGCAGGTGTAATGAACGAGGATAAACAAGAAGAAACATATGTGGGAACTCCACAGGGGGGCGTTGCTTCTCCATTATTAGCAAATATCTATTTGAATGAGATGGATAAACAGGTGACCAAGATAGACAGTGTGCGTTTGGTAAGGTACGCAGATGATTTTGTGGTTTTCTGTAAGAAAAAAGATGAAGCAGAAAGAACAATGAAACAAGTGGAAGTGATTCTGGCAGGGTTAAAGCTTCGGCTGAACAAGACAAAGACGAAGATAGTAAATGTAAACAGGGGAAGCTTTGGATTTCTGGGATTTAAATTCAAAAGAGCGGGTGGCAAACTATTTGTAACTCCTAGGATGAAAGCAATTAAGAAATTCAAAGAAACAGTAAGGACGATGACATGGCGAAAACAACCAGTTAAACCCCGGGTGATGGTAGGTAGACTCAATAGTGTAATTCGAGGCTGGGGTAACTATTTCAAAATCGGAAATGTTAAAAGACTTTTTGAAAGATTGGACTGTTGGATAAGGACAAGAATTAGAACTTTCATTGAAAGGAAGAAATCAGGATATGCAAGAATGAGAATTCCAAAACATGTCTTAGAAGCAGGGTATAAACTTGCTTCCCTAATGACTCTGATTAAACCTCACTCCCTGTAAAGGGGCTCCAACGGAGAAGGCCGTATACGGGAAATTCGTATGTACGGTCTATGAGAGCAGGGCGAGCTGGCAACAGCTCAACTTGACTCTATAAATCATTATTTAACAAAACTAACACATTTGCAAGATATCAAAATAAAAAAATCAATCTGTAGTTTAGTAAATAGTTGTTTTACATGAAAAAAAGAAAATTAAGTTAATAATTAAGATCTAGGCATCTTGTTCAAAAAGAATAGATGAATGAAGCCAATCAACGCCATCCTCAATGTCCTTTGATATTTCGTAAGTATTTTCGATAATATAATATAATACCGAGTAAAAACCTCTCATAACGTAAGAATATTTTCCATTTTCTGGATTCGGCAATATCCAACTAAAAAGAACATATTCGCTTAGTCTCTTTGGATCTTTTTTCCCAATTATTCTTGATGTTGAAGTGAAATTTTTCCAATTTGTTCTTTGACTAACCAAATGCCAATAATGACCTAATAAATATGGGTATTTTCTTTTCATATTTTGAATAGAGGTATTTAACACTTCACCAAATTTTGAATTTATATTGTTTAACTCTTCATGGATATCTGTTAATATCTGATGGTATTCATCTGGATTAAATTCTGTTTTACTCATTAATATATTATGCCATTTATCTTTACTAAAATCAAGCGTTGCTTTTAATTTTACAGAATCATCCTTTAAATTCCAAATTGCTTTTATTTCGTCCTCGTTTGGTTCATGATTAATATTTTTTACATCGTGACAATCATATAACATTTTATAGATATTGTATAAATTTTTCATAAGGGGATGTGCAGAAAAATATAACAAAAGATATTTTCTTGACTCATAATTTACCAGCTCTTCATGGACTTTATTCCAATCCCAAAAAATAACATTATTAGTTTTTTCCATCTCTATTTCAAAAGGACTTGTTGGAGGTTCAAGATAAATATATATCTTTGTTTTAACAGGGTTTTTTGATAATTTTTGTAGTTGTTTTATATCTTTTTGTTTGGGTTTTTTCTTAACAGCAATTCCAAGTTCAATATCCTTTTTTTTACATACTAGATCTATTCCGTTTTCGTTTATTCTATCATGTTTATGAAAATCTTTCACTTTAAATCCTTGTTTTTTATAAATTTCAATCAAACATTCATGCGCAATAGTTTCATCGAGTTTGTGCCAAATGGACTGTAAATAATCGTCATTCATTAAAATGAATATTGTAAGAATGCCATAATAAGTTTTTTGTATTAAAGAATATTATAGTAATCAATGGTAAAGACCCTTCATGATAATTGTTTTTATTTTCCAGATGGATCAATCAAACCATATTTCAAAATGAATAAACCTCAGATAAATGAAATAATAATTCAACATCCATATTTAGGTTTTGACCCCCAAAATTATAAGATTTATAGAGAAAAATATTCAATAGATTTTTCTATAAAGAATTTATTTAAAAAATTCATTAATTTATTTGAAAAAAATGCAAAAATACATGAAGATGAAATACATTTTTATGATACAGGATATTGGTCAATTCTTGATAAGGATTATTTATATATTGGCAGTGGTGAAAAAGAATTAACGGAATCAATTAAAAAAATATCTTCTGGAAAATTTGCCTTTTGTTTATCGAATAGAGATTTAATTTTATTTTTTAAAGGTTCAATCGATAATAATAGAATTAAGAATAGTATAGGATGCGATATTTATTGTACAAATTATTTTTTACCTTATGTAGAGATTTTAACCCCTGTAAGAAAAACTTTAAATGATTTAGGAGAGACAAATATACAAATAAAAGAACATATGGATTTTAGCCAAATATATGTTAATTCAAAACGTGGTGAAAAACTAGATATTAATTATGTTTCTAATTACTTAAAAAATAAAAAAAATATAATGATTCCTTATGCAGTTATACCAATTGGGAGATGGGTGGGACCTGTTGTTGTACCTAATGACTTTAAACCTTTTCCAATAAAATCTTTAGATTCTATTGAATATATTATTGGTCAATTTCCTGGAGGTTGCTTAAAACATGATTTTTTTACACCTGGCAAGTTTTATTATAGTTGTTTTATTGGTAATTTTTCTGATGTAATTATTTTAGATGGCGCTTTCCATAAAGATATTTTCAGTGAAAAGAAAAAATTAACTGCAATTAATGACTCTGGAATTGATAAAAAATATCTTGATTATTTTACTAAATAAAATTTTAAATTTAATTAATAATAAAACTTTTTAATATTATAGTTATGTTAATGCAGATATAATATTTGTTATTATGGGTATTACAAATTTTAAACTTTCCCCAAGCTCTTTTGTAGCATTTATTGTATCTTTTGTTTTTATTAACCATTCTTTTAATTTATCAATATTGGAAATATTTTCAGGCCTTTTTAATTTACCATTATCAAATGCATTTTCTGATTCTAAAATTGAGATCAGGCCATCTAGTTTGGTTTTAATAGTTATATCCATAACAAAAGACAAATTAATGCTTATATTTTGTGCAATATTCTCTGCTGTTTTTCTAGCAATTTTTTCTTCATTATATTTTTGTTGGAGAGTTTTAATAATTTCTTTGTCTTTTTTTCGCTCTAATATTTTATCAACAAACTCATCATTTGCGATTATACTTGATGTTATCTCATCAGCTTTTTCACCTTGATTTTTCTCCAAAGCCAATTCCAAAGATTCCAGTAATGGCGAAGCAAACAATATCGATTCTAATACTTTAGAATCAGCTTTCTCCAATCCTATTTTTTGTGTAATTAAATTTGCATACTCTTTAATTGTCATATTTTTTTCAGAACTTTTACAGGTGTAACTTAAAATTGCACTAGCAACTTCCAATTCATCATCTTTATTATATTCAATTTTTGCATAAGCAAGTAAATAGTTTAGAAGAGTTTTTGGATGAATAACAAACTCTAATTTTTTCCTTTTTTTAGAATAAGCTCTATCCAAAGATAATAATAAACTATCAAATGATAAAAACCAAGGACCAATAGATTCATTTGTTTTTCCTTTCTCATTTTTTTTCCTATTAGCAGAGATTAAAGAAATACATGTTGCATCATGAGTATATTGTCCCTCACTACGAAGCTCTTTATTATATTCTGGATTATTTTTTCTTCTCTCAGCAATTCTTGTTTCGTCCAACATCGGTAGAAATTCACTTACATACGAATAAGCTTCTTTGTCTATCGGTAATTTATATTTATCCTTTAATAATAGTGTATTAAATTCCTTCATTAAAGTAACTTCCCAATAATCAAGAATTGTTACATAATCACTCCAATTCATGCCTGATTTCGAAAAATCTTCAACAAAAGGACTTGCAATTATTGAATGCTTTTGTCTAGGTCTTAATCCTTTCATCTCAAATTTTGCATAGCTAATTTGACCACGAATTTCATGTTGTGTTATCGGAGAAAAATATATTGGAATATTTGATTTTTGACATTGTTTTACTACTGTAACAGCCATTAGATGATCATTATGATTTTTACACAATAACGAAATAATAAAATTTGTATCTAATAACAAAAATTTCAGATGTTTAATAAAATCTAACGTTGGAATTTTTTGAATATTTTTTAAAAGATCGATATTAATGATTAAGGTATAATGATTAAAAATAAAAGTTAATAGATTAGGTGTTTTTAAATCTACAAAAGAACAAAAGATATCTGGAAATTTTGGTGAAAAATCTCGTGATAACGGGGATTTTTCTACAATTTTTTTAATAATAGTTTTAAATTTATCCATATCAATTGTATCAAGTTGTGTTTCCATCTTTTCAACTTGTACATCAAATTGAGTTAGAAGTTTTATTAAGATTGATTCAAAAATTCTTTCAGCATCTTTATCTAAATATAAATCATATTCTGAATAATTTTTTTTGATATGTTCTTCAAATTCATTCCAAACTGGTTTAATTATATTGGATAATTTTTGTATATCAATTTTCTTTTTTAATTGAAAAGTATTTTCAGAAATGAATTGAATGAAATCTTCTTCCGATATTTTTGATAATTCATCAACAATAATATTTTCATCAATTTTCAATTTAGTTTTATTGAAAATATCGTTTTTTAATTTTTTAATATTTATTTTCGCATCTGTTTTATAATCAGAAAGAATTGCTAGAATTATTGATTTTCGTATCTCTTTTCTACGATCATATATTTTTCCTTTTGTTAAATTTGATACTTTTATCAATAAATCAGTTTCAATATCAACAGACATGTTTCTGATTTTCATTCAATTCCTCCCCAATATTATTTGATTAAATAACAGAAGTTGACTTATAAAATATTTCATTAAGTCTAAAAGATTTATATTCAGTAAAAAGTCGAAGATAGTTTAGAAAATGATTTAGCCAAAATTCTTTCTCTTTATACAAATGTAAAAAAATTACTTTATAACCGTTTCTATCAAATATTTTTCGTCGATATGTGTTAGGACAGGACATATGTCGCTTCCTATGAGTATCATAACAAGCATATATGATACCCCAAGGTGTGACATATG
>JAHWGK010000090.1 GCA_020054495.1 Thermoplasmata archaeon
ATACATAAGGAAAAAGATTTTGTTATACTACACAGGACAATTTAAATAATTAAAAAAGGAGAGAAAAATGAATTCAGAAAAAAAGACCGCAACAATCTTGGAAGATGTGAAGATAAATGTGAAGATAAAACTTTCAGTATTATGGGTTACCGTGATGTTTTTATTTCTATATGTTGATCATTTCGGACTATATGTACCGGGATTTATAGAGGATGTAATAGCGGGAAAAATGGGGCCTTTCCCAACGACTCAAGTAGCGTTGTTGGCAGCTACGACATTTATGATCATTCCGAGTCTTATGGTTTTCCTATCCCTGACATTAAAGCCTAAAGCGAATCGCTGGGCAAACATCATCGTGGGTATATTATTTATTGTTGCTCAGCTCAGTTCAAATTTTGTAGGAGAGCCTTGGGCTTATTATATATTTGCTTCTATTGTAGAAGTCGTGCTTCTTTCACTAATTATCTGGTATGCATGGAAGTGGCCTAAACAGGAAGGTCAGTCCTAAGGAGAAATATTTATGAAAGCAATTGTATGCATAAAATACGGATCTCGGATGTTCTTCATCTAAAAAGAGTAGAAAAACTTATTTCCAGAAACAGTGAAGTACCAGTAAAAGTGCATGCGACATCCATTAATTATTATGATAATTGTATGTCAGTTAGTGCTTATATACAGTAGTAATCTTTGTTGATAATGCTGGGTTGAATTAGTGTATTATGTTGAAATTGTATTTGGTGAGAATTGTGACCTTGATATTTACTATATACTAATCATTTCCTCTAACTTCCGACACACTTTTTCAATTAGCCACACATATAAAAGTTGCGAAACTCGCCCTGTCTGGGGAGTCAGACCATTCCAAGCCCTTTGGCATTTAATGAAGGGCTTGTTTCTTTTTATAAAATTATTTTATTTAAAAAAAAGGATTATTAAAGTAATTGCCGTATATAACACTATATATACAACATGTCCTATAAATAAAGGTGAGACCATCAGTGGTAGTTTTATCACTCCCTTGAAGTCGAAATGGAACAAGTTACTTATAAAATCAAAAGAGTGAGATAATCTCCTCATATGAAATCTGGATTAAGAAGCTATTTCAGAAAGCAGAAATTGAATAACTATCTTTATGATAAAATAAAAATAAAAGGGGAAAAAGGAGAAAAAAATGAATTCAAACAGAAAGATCGCAATAATTGTGGGAGTGCTATTTATAATTGCGACGGTTGCATACTCAATTGGTATGATTTTATTAGATCCAATTCTAAGTGGTTCAGATTATCTTACTAAGGCATCTGAAAATGAAAACCAAATGATAATAGGAGGGCTCCTTGTGTTAATTGATGCCATTGCAGTTGCTGGTATTGCAATTATGATACATTCTATCCTAAAAAAGTATCATAAAGCTTTGGCTCTTGGATATGTTGGTGCCAGGATTATTGAAGGCATACTCTTTATGATGCATGCAATCACCATACTAACACTATTGACATTAAGTCAGGAATTTGTAAGGGCAGGAGCTCCGGATGCTTCCTATTTTCAAACCTTAGGCACTGTGCTGCTATCAGCAGGCAATTGGGCTTATTTGATTGGGCTTGGACTTGTTTTTGTCATATCTGCTCTAATTTTAAATTATGTATTATATCAATCAAAACTCATTCCTCGATGGTTATCGGTCTGGGGTTTTGTTGGAGCCGTATTGGTGTTCGCAAATTATTTGTTAGAGTCTTTTGGCATTAACCCTGTTGAAATTTTATTTTATCCAATAGCTTTACAAGAAATGGTTTTTGCGGTATGGCTCATTGTTAAAGGCTTCAATTCATCTGCAATCACTTCCGAGTCTGCCTAAACAGATATAAACTAGATATAATGACCAAATTAAAGTAAATTGTGAGGAATAATTATGAAAGCAGTAATATGTACAAAATACGGCCCGCCGGAAGTACTTCAGATCAAAGAGGTGGAAAAACCCACACCAAATGATAATGAAGCATTAATCAAAGTGTTTGCATCAACAGTAACTGCCGGTGATTGTAGAATTATACGTTTTAATTTCCCGAAATGGTTTTGGCTGCCTGGAAGGATTATATTTGGTATAACAAAACCGAAGAAAAATATTCCTGGGTGGGAATTATCAGGTGAAATTGAATCTGTTGGAAAAGATGTTACGCGATTTAAGAAAGGAGATAACGTATTTGGTTTTAATAAAGGAATTAGTTTTGGTGCTACTAACGCTGAATATAAATGTCTATCGGAAGACAGGCTGGTTCCGATTGAGTTAGATAAAATTAGCTATGAAGAGGCTGCAGCAATACCAATTGGGGGATGTACAGCACTGCATTTTTTAAGGGAAGCAGACATAAAAGAAGGACAAAAGGTCCTTATTTATGGGGCTTCTGGAAGTGTCGGAACATACGCTGTTCAGCTAGCCAAACACTTTGGGGCAGAAGTTACAGGTGTATGTAGTTCAAAAAATATTGAATTTGTTAGATCTTTAGGCGCAGATAATATGATTGATTATATCAAAGATAATTTTACTAAAAACGGGCAAACCTATGATGTTATCTTCGACACCGTAAGTAAAATATCATTCTCATATTGCAAACATTCACTAAAACCGAAAGGAATATATCTAACTGTTGATTGGCCACTTCTTCAGGCATTATGGACTTCATTAACAAGTAATAAAAAAATTATTATTGGAATGGCTCCTGATAAAATAGAAGATTTAGTTTTTTTAAGAAATCTTGTTGAACAGGAAAGGATCAAACCTGTAATTGACAAGATTTATTCATTGGAACAAGTCGTTGAGGCATATCGGTATGTCGACAAAGGGCATAAAAAAGGAAATGTTATTATAACTTTAAAACATTATTAGCGTTTAATTTGTAGCGGATGTTGTAGAAAGAAAATGAACATATTAAAGCTGTCTTTCTCGAACAAATACATAGTAATTGGATAGATTAGAAACAAGTAGGGAAAAATTAATCTGTAAGGGTTGTCAGTTATTAAAAGATGGAACTCAATCACATTCTAATATAGTTGAGTGTTATAATGTTAAAATTTCCCAAAATTATTGCCCGTGGGGCTCATTGACTAAAAATAGGTTTAAGTTTATCATTAAAGATTGACTTAAAGCTATTCAATTTAGGAGATTATTATGAAAATATTAGCAATAATAGGCAGTTTAAGAAAAAAAAACACATATGAAACGGTAAAAAAGATTGAAGAATATCATAAAAAATATTCAGATTTCCAATATGAATACCTATTTTTAAAAGATATAAAACTTGATCTTTGTAAAGGATGTCATGTTTGTATTTTACATGGCGAAGAAAAATGTCCATTAAAAGATGATCGTGATTTAATAATTAATAAAATTGAAAGTTCTGATGGTGTCATTTTTGCAAGTCCAAATTATGTAATGAATGTACCTTGGATAATGAAAAATTACATTGACCGATTTGCATATACAATGCACAGACCAAAATATTTCAATCAATATTTTATGATACTAATAACTAGTGGAAGCTATATGGGTACTAAGCAAGCCTCCAAGGCGCTTTCTTTAATGGCATCAGGAGGGAATATTGTTAGTAAGTTAAATCTATTTAATTCACCTGGAATGAATGAGAAAAAAGCAATGAAACAAGAGAAATTAATAAAACGTGAGGCAGAATTATTTTATAAAAAATTATCTAACAAAGTAAAGCATAAACCATCATTTGGTTTTTTAGCATGGTTTAGTGCATTTAAAGCAGCTTCAAATGAAAACAAAACATATCTACCTGCAGATTATAGTTTTTTCAAAGATAAGAATTATTTTATTAATATTAAATTAACATTATTACAAAAATTAATAGTAAGTTTTTTTACTAATTTTTTTACTATTTTAATAAAAAAAGGTTTTATATAAATTTATTTAATTTTTAACAATGCACCACTCATCATCTAACTTGGTGTTTATGTAATTGGCTTTACTTTTGTTTATAA
>JAHWGK010000091.1 GCA_020054495.1 Thermoplasmata archaeon
ATTCACTTTTAATATTTTTTAAAGTTTCTTTCGGTCTTGTTAAATCGAAAACAAATAACGCAATATCGACATTAGCATAGAATGTGGGATTAAATGGATTGAACGATCTTTGTCCCCCAAAATCCCATATACTCACCTTAATTACATTTTCCTTTTTTTTAATTGTATAATCCTTTCTATGTGTTTCACTACCAATTGTAGGTAAATATTCTACGGGAAATTCTCTTCCGAGAAATGAGTTTATAATAGAAGTCTTCCCAACTTCTCCTTCTCCTAGAACAGCTAGTTTTATATTTACAGGAGCGCCCAATTAAATAATCGCCTAAGAAAAAATTAATTAAAATTCTTAAATACTAGTAGTTCTGGCTTTTATAATATTAGTTAACAATTTTTTATTTATAAAGACAAAATAGGAATTTATATATTTATATATTTAGGAACAAAATTTTAAAAGATGTATATGGGTTAGTTTAAATTATTTAATTGATTAAATTATTTTTTCTTAAAATAGAATATAGTCTATATAATTACTTTTAAATCCATAAAAAATTTATATTACTTTCTTATTTCTCACTATTATTCTTATAATAAGTGAATAAATTTCAAAAAGAGTTAAAAATGGTATAAGATCATGGGTTTAAAAACAACCATAACAGAACTGTTTGGAATTAAGCATCCTATTGTTGCAGCTCCTATGGGACCTTTCTACACAAAAGAATTAACATTAGCGGTTTCAGAAGCGGGGGGATTAGGAGTATTAAGCCATACAAATTTATTTGGGAAAAGTAGTATTGAAGAAATGAAATCAAATATGGAATATGTAGTGGAACATACAGATAAGCCCTTTGGATTCAATATAAGAACATCAAGATTACAGCTAGATGCACCAGGACTCTGTCGAGGGATTTCAAGATTTATTATGGATAACCCAAAAATAAAAGAACAATGTGTTTATGCAGTAACTAGCGCTGGTTCCTCCAAAATATTGCCAAAGGCTAAAACTTACCAAAGATTAAAAGAAAGTGGATCTAACATTAAACATTTTCATGTATCCCCAGCATTATGGCTTGCTGATAAATGTGTAGAATCTGGTGTTGATGGGTTGGTTATCACAGGTTGGGAGGGGGGAGGACATCAAAGTTATGAAAAAATAAGTACTTTAGTACTATTGCAACAGGTTAAACGAAAACATCCAGACACCCCAATAATAGCATGTGGAGGATTTGGTACTGGAGAAGGGTTAGCTTCAGCTTTAGCAATGGGTGCTGGAGCTATTGCGATGGGTTCAAGATTTATCGCTTCAAAAGAAAGTGAATTCCATAAGGAATATAAAAATCTGATACCGTCAGCAAAAGCAGACGACACATTATGGGTTACTGGAGTTCTTGGTCCAATACGTCTTTGGAAAAATAATTATTCTCTGCATCACGGTGTTGTATCTAGTAAAGAAGAAAAAATGGCACAAGAGGCGCAAATAACGCCACAAATGGCAATGGAAGATCAAAAGCATTATGAAATGACTTATAAAGGTAATATTACTGATGGAGCTGTTCTTTTAGGTCAAAGCATCGGTTTAATTAATTCTATAGACAGTGTTCAAGATATAATTAACAATATCGTAAGGGATGCTGAAAAAAGATTGAAAGAAGCAAATAGTTGTATTGTATAGTTTTATGCAATACTTATATTTTTTTTTATCTTATTTTATTATATTTTAAATAGAATTTCTTATCTAAAAATGAGTGTTAAGAAAAAAATTGAGTTTATTTTGGAGATCGTCGATAGGTACGATGATGGTGTACGTTTTTACTGCGGTAGCACCCTAAATGGTGATATGGAAGGAAAGGATTTTGATGGTGGCTATCCTGAGGATTGGTGTCCTGAATGCTGCGAAAACATCGATCCTGATGATGATTGGGAAGATGCTTGTTTAACCGCAATAGATAAAGTTATTCATGATGAAAAATTTAAACCATAATCAAAATTTGTGAGAATAATGGTATTTTTAGAGACAAAAGTGCTTCTGGAAGGTTTAGATTTCGCAGAGAGCCCCCGCTGGCATGATGATAAGCTTTGGTTTTCTGATATGGAAGCCCATAAGGTAATGACTGTTGATCTCAAGGGTAATCCAGAAGTAATAATAGAGATACCAAATCGAGCTTCTGGGTTGGGATGGCTTCCTGATGGAAGGTTATTAGTTACTTCAATGGAAAATCGCGAATTACTTCGTCTTGATCCTGATGGCCTTACTGTAGTAGCCGATTTAAGTAGACTCGCATCCTTTCACTTGAATGATATAGTCGTAGATAAAAAAGGTGGAACCTATATAGGTAATTTTGGTTTTGATTATTTCAATCGTAAACCTTTTGCTCCTGCTGAAATAATTCTCGTATCACCCCAAGGAGATGCAAGGATTGTTGCAGATAATATGGCTTTCCCGAATGGAATGGTTATTACTCCAGATGATAAAAGTCTTATTGTAGCAGAAACTTTTGCTACTCGGGTTACAGCTTTTGATATAATGAATGATGGTTCCCTTACAGAACGACGAATTTGGGCTAATCTCAAATCTATAGCACCTGATGGTATATGTTTAGATGTTGAGGGTGCAATTTGGATTGCTGCTCCGGGACGTGGTAGAGTAGTACGTGTTCTTGAAGGTGGTAAAATAACTAATAAAGTTAAAATTACTAGAGATGTTTTTGCTTGTATGTTGGGTGGTCCAGATCGAGATATACTTTTCATTTGTACAGCCACTAAAGAAAGAACAAATGCAAGCATAGAATATGTTAAAGTTGATGTGCCTGGTGCAGGGTTACCTTAATTACTCAAATAGCAAGAATTCCAAATAAATGAATAAAAAAATGTTTGATAATTATGAATGATAAGAGAATTGAAATTGAGCCATATGATTATATTGAATATTTTAATAGAAATACAGGATTAATGGTATCAATGGATAAAAATGGAAACCCTAATGTTATGGCTCTAGATTGGAAATCCATTGAAGAATTTGAAGGCAATACTGTCATCAGAGCTACTGTAGCTTATACTCGATATACTTATACATTACTCACTGAGGGTGTGAATGAATTTTCTGTAAATATACCATCAGATAAAAATTATTCAGCAACAGATACTGCAGGTTCTTATTCAGGAAGAAATACCGATAAATTTAAAAAAACGGGATTAGAAACCATTCCAGGAAAAAGAATTAAAGTTCCTACGATAAAAGATTGCCTTTTAAGTTATGAATGTCAAATTATTCATTCCAGTAAATCAAATATGAGCAGCCATCACTACTTTTACGGAAAAATTCTAGCTGCTTATGCCACTAATGACATTTTAAAATGATTTTTTATATTTCTTTTTCACAAAAGCAACCTGAAGAATTTGAAATTTCTTCGCCACATGGGCATGCTTTTGGATGGTTATACCTTTCACAAATTTTATTTATTAAATCACATGAAAAAAGTAGATTGAATTTCTCACATTCTTTATGAGCAACTATGGGATTCATGGCAAATTCATTAATTAATAGGATTTCAAGTAGCCGAGCATGACGAGTTAACTCAATTGCAATATCTCTCCCTTTATCTGAAAGATATACTGGTTTGTAGCGTTGATATACTACATATAGCTTTTTTTCTAATCTCTTGATAGAACTTCCTACTGTAGAATGAGGCATCTTAATCTTTTTAGCAATAGTACCTACTTTTTGAGCACCATCCTTATATAACAATCTTAAAACTTCAAATTCGAAATCTAACATTACTCAAAAAAGACACTTATCATTTTATAGAATAAAAAAAAAGTTAAATTTAGTGTTCATGACCTCCTACTG
>JAHWGK010000092.1 GCA_020054495.1 Thermoplasmata archaeon
AAGCCTGCTACAATGGCTAAATAAACTACAAGCAATTTGAGCGCATAAAGTTTTACTAAAGCTCCTAAATCATTTGGAGCAAAAATACTCTCAGGATTATCTGCATCAAGTGTACCAACACCATCTGTGTCAATATTATTAGGATTTGTTCCATTAGATAAATTAAACTGAATTATTGAACAAAGTATAATTAATACTAAAACATTAGAAATTGTCACATAATGAAGCATCTTTCCTTTCAGTCTCATTCTTACCCTCCCTCAAGATTTGTTTGAGTAATTGGAGAACTAATAAATAATGTCGTTTCTCATTACTTTAATTTTTCCCTCTCTTTTGCTTGCTAAATTAATCAATAAATCTGAATTTCTTTGTTTTGTCATTTTTAGATATAAGTTGAGGTACTTCTTGACTAGGAACACCCATTAAACCCATTTGTACTATGCCAAAATCAAATGATTCAGAGATAGTTCGTCCGTCAAGAAGACCTCGATAAAATCCTTTAGCGAAAGAAATTGCCGCTTCATCTTCAATTTCACGAGACATACCTATGACGTTATCAACATGTTTAGCTATAGCTTTGCCTTGTTCTTCAGACCAACAGGCATTTAATACTACACATTTTACTTTTTTTGACAAAATTTTGAATAATTCTGCTAATGCTGATGGTGGTATCGATTGTTTTTTACGCTGATTATTTAGAAATATTAAACTAGAAGATTTAGATCCATGACCACTGAAATGAACGATATCTGGTTCATGTTTTAAGAAATGTCTAGTTAAATCTGCGACACGCACAGCAAGTTTTGGTTCTAAATCAAATTTTTCTCTATGTCGTGCCATCTCAATTTCATTTTCTATTTGGTATAATTCCTCATCCAAATATAATATCATAGTATCTATAGGATTTGCTGCAAGAAATAAAATCTTGATTAATTTATTTTTTTGCTTATTCAGTTTTTGTCTCCTCCCACATGAGAATTGTAATGTATTTGTGAATTTTTATGTTATAAATTTTCTTTGAATTTTTTGAAATCATATATAGGAATTCTTAATTCATAGTCAATATATGTAAAATTCAAGTTAAGGATTTCGCAATATTTCATAATTAAATAAACAAGTTTTGATATTTTCCTGGATTGGAAAAATTCTTTTTTTCCAAATTTTGAGAATGTAAAACAGCATTAAACTATAAGAAATAATTTTATCTTTAAACTCGATATCTTGTAAAAAAACTATTAATAACATAAGACCGTATATAAATTATCAATTCTTATTGTTGAGGGATGATATTTTTATGTTCAATTTACATGTAATTCAAGCCAAAAATGGAGATTGTTTTATTTTAGAATTTGGTTCATCAGATAAATCGAAGTACATTCTAATCGATGGTGGACCAAGTGGAGTTTACGAAGACTCCTTAAGAAAAGTATTATCAGAAATCAAAAAGAAATCTGATAAATTAGAATTAGTAATTTTGAGTCACATAGATGATGATCATATTATTGGCTTATTGGATTTACTGGAAGAACGATATATTGACAAAAGAGAAGGAACAAGTAACATAATAAAATGCAAAGATATTTGGTTTAACTCTTTCAGAGATGCGTATGAAATTAATAAGGACGATGAGAGTGATATAAATACATGCATTGACAATATTAATCGTATTCTTGAAAAAGAGATGGAAAAGAAAACCAGAAGTTATCGTTTAGGCACGAAACTAAGTGAGCTGTCTTCAGAAAAAGAATTAAACCTAAGGGTGAATAAGCATTTCGATTACAAAGCTGTTACTTGTGAAAACATATCATTACCTACTAAATTTGGGAATTTAGAATTAAAAATTATAGGACCAAATAATGATTCAGTACAAAAACTGAGAACTAAATGGTTGAAGTGGATGAAAGATGATTGTCTAAAATTGAAAATAAGAGCAGCTGATAAAAAAGAAGCAATAAAAGCAGACGCTAGCAAACCTAATCTAAGCAGTATTATGATTTTGGCTAAAGCTGACAATAAAAAAATACTCCTGACTGGTGATGGTTTGGGAAAACACATTATCGAGGGTTTGAAACAAAATAATCTACTTGGTGAGGATGAGAAATTTTTCGTCGATGTTCTCAAAATTCCTCATCATGGTAGTAATAAAAACGTAGATGCTGCTTTTTTTGAGACTGTTATAGCTGATAATTATGTTATTTCTGGTGATGGTTCTCACCATAATCCTGAATTGATGACTTTGGAATGGATTGTCAATGCTGCAAAGAATCAAAATAGGAAAATTAAACTTTATTGCACAAATAGAACTGATAATATTGATAAATTAATTAAAAAGAAAAAGCCCGTTGATCATGGTTATGAACTAATAATTATGGGTGAAGCAGTACCATCAATTGTTATCAATTTATCAGATTGAAACAAAAGGAATACTGTTCAGTAATAATGCACAATTGATGTTACAAGCAGTTAGTATTGGGAATTTTCGCTTTACATACTTTATAATTGAGAAATGAGTGCATTTTAATTCATACTTCTTCTTACATGTGGTATCAAGTATTTTTAATGGGATTGGACACATTTTTTTCTCTATAATGTTTATTGGGATTGGAAAATCTTCACTCCAATCTAGAAAGGTCGAGTTGTAAACTTCTGCTACTTAATCCAAAGATTGTATGGTCATACAGCATTTTTATAAGAAATATTTCCTTTTAGTTTCCAAGTACCATTTATCCCTCGTATTGCAAAATGATTCTCCATTATTGCTTTTATATTTTGTTCCGAAAAAAATTGCACTTTATAAAGTAAATTATTCCAATATTTCGTAAAAGTTCAATATAGACAAATTTATTTTCATAACCAATGTATTAATATAATAGATGATTATGTCAAAGGCTTTGTTTCTTGAACCACATTATGGAGATATCGCATGGTCTTGTAGTGGTTTAGTAGCTCAAAATAGGCAAGACCCTATCATAGTATCCATTTTTCCTCCTAAAAGAAAATATTACAGAATTCAATTCAAGGGGATAAAATACCGAAGGAAGAAACGAGAAGAAATAAAATTTGCTAATATTTTAGGAGTAGAAATTATCTATCTCAAATTTAAATCAGCATTCCTTCGAGGGAGACATCTAGAAGACCTTTTCGACAAAATACTAAATCCTGTAGAAGAAGAACAAGTTTTACAACTCCGGGAATATATTTCTGAATTAATCAAAAAAGAGGATATCTCAGAGCTTTACTGTCCAATGGCACAAAGAAACCAGATAGATCACTTAATCGTAAAGAAAGCTGTTGCTGGATTAAATAAAATTGACTTTGATATTTACTATTATGAAGATTTTCCAAATTTCATGCCTGAATCAAGAAAGTTACAGGTAAGCACAGCTCTTAAAGCAATCAAAGTGGATATTTCCGATGTGATTGAAGAAAAGATTCATGGAATTCTCCAATACGATTCACTTGTGGAACCTTATTTCATATCCAAGGAAGTATTAGTTGATTTAATTAGAAAAACTCCTTTCGAGACTTTCTGGAAAGAAGACATTTAATTAGTTCTCAGTAAGAAAAAGAAAAGAAATTGAAATATTAATCCAATTTACTCTTCAATTCGTTCTAATTTGAATACTACTGGTTTTAAGCCATCAGAACAAGCAGAATACTTGAGACCAGTTGTACCATCAAAATCTCCTCCCATGGTTAGGATGGCAACATCTCTATAAATATCAACC
>JAHWGK010000093.1 GCA_020054495.1 Thermoplasmata archaeon
GGGACCACTTATCATTTCCCAGCGGTTATTTGGTTTCACTACTAGGCTTGGAAAACTTGTTGAACCGGGAGAAGAGACCTCAGATTCCACTGCTGGTATCAGGGTGCTAATGTTTGACAAGGTAATGGAAAAATATGTTGATGAAATGGAGCAGATCGTCCTTCCTGGAGCTGGCTTTGATCTAATGACTTTACAATTTACAAAAGGAAAAAAGGTAAAGGTTTTTGAACTCGACCAGGTTAATACACTAAATGTTAAAGTTGAAACATTAAAAAAAGCAGGAATTGAGCACGATTGGATCACCTATATCCCAGTTGATTATGCAAACGAATCCTGGGTTGATAAACTATTAGGAGCTGGTTTTGACAAAACAAAAAAGACTTTGTTCCTTTGGCAAAGTGTTTCTTTGTATTTAGAAGCTGATATTGTCAAAGAAAATCTTAGGGAAATGGCTGATTTGTGTGTAGACGGAAGTATCATCGCTCAAGACTTTTATTCCAAAGTATTTAGTTCAGGTGAATATTCAAAAGCAGCTAAAATTTTTTTGAGCATAATAGAAAAAATGGGAGAGTCTTCGAAATTTGGTATAGATATGTCAGATGATCCTAAAGCAGCAGTTGAATTATTCTTAAAAGAATGTGGATTAAAAATGACAGAATATATTCAATTCGGTGAGAAACTTGATATCGAACCGTTTTACTGTATTGTTGAGGCTGAAAAACTGTAAGTTCTATGGTAGATAACAAAAAATGCATCCATGTATTTTTTGTTTCAGAATGACGCAAAGCTACTGCGCCGGTAATGGGGGTCTTCACATTTGACATAACTAATTACTTCAAAGGAAACTTATTTTTTAATTATTGTAAAATAATAAACCCAAATTACTTCTGAATAGACATTACGACAAATCTTTCAAAAATCCTTCCTTTTTAAAAAAATATCAAAAAATAAAAAAGCCCTTCAGCAAAATGCCAAAGGGCTAGGAATGTCTGGCTCCCCGGACTGTAACATAGACAGAACTTTTACTTCCACATTTTATTTTCCTCATCAGGTAATGAAAACAAATCAAATTTCAAGAATATACCGAAATCCTATTTACTTAGCAAAAGAGTATAAGAAAATGATTGATTCAGGAGAAGTAAAAACTCAGGCAGAACTGGCTAGAATAAAAGGTATCTCGAGAGCAAGAATTACACAAATTTTAGATCTATTAAAACTCAATTCCTTAATCCTTCAAGAATTAGAAAAACTTGGTGATCCACTTAAATCGAAAATTACAACCGAACGAATGTTGCGGCCATATGTTAATAAATCTTTTAAAGACTAAATAAAGATACTTGATATTTTATAAACCCTTTTTCATAATATACATTTAAATAATAAAGCTCCTTGATATATATTAAAGGGCTTGAGTTTGTCTATTTTTCTCTATCGTAAAACTTATCATTGTTTATCATAATTTTTATAATACTATTATAGAAATTGATACTAATTAATGATAAATATAATAAAACATAAAAAGTAAGTTATTTACCAACTTTTAATTTCTATTCTTCATTAAATTGGAAGTGTTTCTCCTGAAAAAGTCTTAAGCAAGCATCTACGACTTGAGAATCATAGAGAATTCCCTTATTTTTTGATATTTCTTCAAGAACTTCCTTTATGCTATAAGCTGGTCGATATGATCGTTTAGAGGACATGGCTTCTACTACATCAGCTACGGCTATTATTTTTGCTTCCATAAGTATTTCGCCATCCTTCAATCCCTTTGGATAGCCTGAACCACCTAATTTTTCATGATGTTGATAGGCGATTTCAGCAATATGCCAGGGAAAATTCACTTTTTTTAAGATATAATAACTTATTTTAGGGTGATTTTTAATGAATTCATGTTCTTCTTCCGCTAATCGACCTTCGTTATTTACAATTTTAGTTGGCCAATTAAACCTTCCCGCATCATGAACCAGGGCAGCAAATTTTATGCCTTCAATCTTGTCCCAAGCAAGCTTCATCTCTTGAGCCATAGCAGTTGCCAATTTTGAAACTCTTTGATGGTGTCCTCTAAGGTATGGGTCTCGCATTTCAGCGACTCTCGTGATAATGCTAACAATGTCTTCCATAATTTCATTTAATTTTTTATAACTCTGATTAAGTTCTTTTTTTATTTTACCACTTTTTATTTGGACTGTTTCTAATTTACTAATCTTTTTGCGTATTTCTTTTAAATCTTCAATAAGTTGATCTTTTGTATTCTCCGCATTCTCCATTTTTTTGTTTGCTCCTTAATTTTATATTATTAAAAACTTAGTAAATTAGACAATTGTATTATTTTTTTCAATTTTTCTATTTTCTCTTTTTTTTCCTGTTTTTCTAGGTAAGCATCTGACAAAAAAGTCGGCAATCTGGTAATCTTAACATTTTAAGTGCTTTGGATTCAAGACTTTGCACTCATCCTTTGAGATAATTTATCCTGATCAGCTTTTGATTTGTGAGTTATTTTATTTTATTTATATACATACTACATTTATTTTAATAATCCTTCTTTTTCAGGAAAATAATTTAAAATAAACAAGCCCTTCAGCGAAATGCCTGAAAGGCTTTATTTGTAAGGATTTGGTGGAGGCTAGTAGACGACTTTCGCAACTTTTGTATGAGTGATGAAACTGAAAAAGTGTATCAAGAATTAAAAAAGTTATCAGATTATTGAGCTAGTGCAATGTTTCCTTGATATTTTGATGAAAGCAAATTCATATGCCAGTGGGCAGCTAGGCAAAGTTACCACCTAATGGAGTAATTTTATTTTACGACCAATGGAAGCGAAACCGGGTAGACTCTGTTATATGAAGTATGCTTTCCATTTCTCCTTTTAAAACTATTTTCTTTTACCTTACTAAATTAATAATTTTTATCATAAGCTGAAATGCAACATTAGGTCTAGCTTGTTGATTTACAGTTCCGGTTATATAGATATCTTTATCGGGGACATAAAAAGCTACTGAACCGGTAGAACCAGAATGTCCTATCATATCCGGTGTAACCTTGAATGGAGAAAGAAATCGAGGCATATAAAATTTTTGTATGCCAATTCCGTATTTGAAAGGAAAGAAAATATTGTTCCATTTATAAAGCTCTTTTAGAGTTTTCATGGAAAAAAAATGGCAATTAAAAAATGCTTTCAAAAATGTCATCTGGTCCTTTGCTGTAGAAATAATATCATTTCTCGTTGAAGTTAAAAAAATCGGAAGGTATCGTGGTTCCGACTTATAGTATATTGGAACAAATTTCATATTATCCGGATCCTCACACACGTACGTTTTTGTTAGATCCAATTCATCAAAAATTATTCTTTTTAAAGCAATATTGATAGGTTCCCCGGTAATGTTTTCAATAATTTTGCTCAAAAGCTGATGATTTGTGTCGATGTATCGTGCCTTACCTTTTTCCCCTGGAGGAAAGCTTGGTTTCATACTTTTCACTTCGGTTATTGCTTTATCGATTGGCCAAGATTGGTCTTTACCGTTTATAAGTTCGGTTATTATTT
>JAHWGK010000094.1 GCA_020054495.1 Thermoplasmata archaeon
TATTTTTCATGTTGCATCATCTCAAATATCGATATGCAACACGAGCTAATCAAGAATTATCATACCATCTTTTTTTTTATATATATGTTTTTATAATCGATAATAACGTAGATTAGGCAATTTTTTCGGCAATTGTCTACAATAATTATAACAACTATTTCCAAACATTATCCTAGTATTGAGACATCTATTTGGGCAATAAAATAGCCCACCTCTCTTATCTTTTTACTCCCTTTAAATAAATAAATAAATCGGTTTTATACTCTCAAGCATTGGTAACAAAAAAGATAGGATAAAAGTTTAAATCATATTATTATATTACAAATATATTAAACTAGAATCTATCTGGGGTGATCGAAATGAAAAAGAAAATTGTTTGTATGCTTGTTTGTATGCTATTTTTTTCAACTTCTGTATGGTCGATGTCAACTACAAAAGAGTCAACAAAAATATCAAGTGAAATGGGTCCTGATAGGGATTATACACATACTGTTTTTGTAGAAGTGGCAACATCCCAAAGTTGTCAACCTTGTGATCCCTGGAGTCAAAACATGCATGATGCATATATATCAGGAGATTATGATTTTGAGTACGTAGAAATGATTATATTTGACCATGCGGGGGCAGTGCTTTTTGAGAAAGCAAAAGTCTGGAAAAATAATTACAGTATTAGTGTTTATCCGACTTCAATAATTGATGGGGATTACCAAAGGATTACAGGCAATCGCCCTGAAGAACTTCAAGGTAAACTTGATGCAAGTGGAGAAAGAGCTGTTGCAGATATTGAAGCTATTATGACAGTATCATGGCTGGGAGATGCTACAATTACTGTCAACATTTCCATTCAAAACAACGAAGGGACAGAATACAATGGCTACATTCGAGCATGTATAACAGAGATTGTATCCAGGTATGATACTGATGAGGGTAATCCATATCATTTTGGATTTTTAGATTATGCTTTTAACAACAAAGATATTTCTATAACTGCAGGAGGTGTTTACACAGATAGCGTCGCCTGGGATGGTAATGAGCATGAGGATGGTCATGGGGATGATTTTGGTGATATAACTCCTAATAATATCCAGGTGGTTATGGGAGTGTTCAACGATGATAATGATTTTGTCGATGAGACAGTAACAGCACAAATTACTGAAAATAGTCCACCGAACGAACCAAGCAATCCATCACCACCTAATAATGCAGAGGATATTGATGTAAATGCTGATCTTAATTGGACATGCAGCGACCCTGATCCTCTTGATACACTTACTTATGATGTTTATTTTGGTAATGTTAGTGATCCTCTTCTGGCTGCCTCAGGGCTAACTGATACATCCTATGATTCTGTAATGATGGACTTTAATGAGACTTATTATTGGAAAATTGTTGCTGAGGACGATCACGGTGCGAATACAACTGGTCCGATTTGGAATTTTACTACTGGTTTAAATGATCCGCCTTATATGCCTAGTGATCCAAATCCACCGGATGGTGCTACTGTTGTTGATATCGGTGCTGATATTTCTTGGTCTGGAGGTGATCCTAACCCGGGTGATACAGTCACATATGATGTTTATTTTGGAACAACAACTCCTCCACCACTAATAGTTACCGATCATCCAGATACGTCCTATAACCCTGGTACAATGGAATTTAGTACAAAATATTACTGGAAGATTAAAGCAGAAGATAGTCATGGTGCAAATACAACAGGGCCGATATGGGATTTTACCACTGAGTCAAACAACCCACCTAATCCGCCTAGCAATCCAAGTCCCGCTGATGAAGCTACTAATGTAGATTTGGACGCTGATCTCAGTTGGGCTTGTAGTGATCCTGATGGGGATACTGTGACATACGATGTGTACTTTGGAAACTCTACGCCTCCTCCTTTAGTGTCTTCAGGGCAATCCTTAGCAAGTTATGATCCTGGCACTTTATCTTATGGTACTACATATTATTGGCAGATAGTTGCAGAAGATGAGCATGGTGATTCAACTTCTGGTCAAATATGGAGTTTTACCACTAAATCTGATGAAGAAGACCCATATGTAAAGATAACGAAACCAAAGAACGGATTGTACATATTTAATATAAAGGTCTGGCTGAGGATATTTAGACTATCAAAGATAATTGGCCCTATAACAATTGAAGTAACTGCAACAGATGAAGACTCAGGTATAGAAAAAGTAGAGTTTTATATCAATGGCATAAAAAAAGACTCTGATACAACTGAACCTTATACCTATAGATGGAAATGGAAACCCCTGCGGTTATTCCATTTGTGTATAATAAAAGTAATAGCATATGATAATGAAGGAAATAAAGCTGTAGATCGGATGCTTGTTAAAAGATACCAATAAACCAACATAACGTAACCATTACAACTCTCTCTATCATCTATTAAATAAAGAACTTTCACTATCTATTACTAATAACAATCACTATATCCTTAGTTATTTAGAATAGTAGACAAATAATATTACTTTTGTTTAATTATAATATGCTTTTCCTGGCACAGGTATTGATACAGTAGATAGCTCTGATATACATGACTATAGGATTCTCTTTAGGTACTAAATAGTAAATATCTAAATAACTAGACCCTATCACGTAATGGTTCTAAAAGTCTATTATAGACTAATTTAATTTACTAACTCCTGGATTAAAATGAGCTCTGAAAGATATAAATCCATTATCATTTTTTTTTAAATAGGGAGATAAAAATGGGAAATCCTACTATTTAATATAATCTCTCCATATACTTAACAGATGTTTATTAGCAAAATATTTATATAAATAGGAAAATATTCTTGGGAAAACCTTTTAAACTAGCATATTATATAGTTAAGTCCTTATTTGTTTAGATAGGGAGGTGAAAAGAAATATGCGAGAGATAGATAAAACATATTCTATCAAGAAAAATAGGCAAATGAAGACGACAACAATTTTAATGACGTTACTGATTGCAATTGCTCTAATTTCGAGCAGCGCAGTAACAGCGAATACAACGAACATGAATGTTGAGAATACAATAGAGGATGACGGTGGACAAACCGCTCCAGCAAGCGTAGGAGATACAGATACTGGCGCTCCTGATAGCCCAGAGCTATGTACTATTTTAGAAAAAGAAAACCCATATGGCGGTTCGACCAGAGGCGTAGTAGTCTATGACAACGGTATGAGCTTCAATAGTCTGGCTGCATCACATCAATGTAGTGCATATGATGCAAAATCAGCAGATGACTTTATATTTGCTGCAGATCAAGATGTATCCGGTGTAAATTGGATTGGCGGTTACTGGAATGGAGTTACTGCACCGTTTGACTGGACTATCGAGTTTTTCGAGGATGATGGTACTGGTAATGCACCTGGTGCAGTATATGAGACAATTGCACTTCTCAATGCCGATATTACAATGATTGATCTCGGTAGTCAATACTTTGAAATGAGTGCAAATCTGCCAGCAGTAGTAGATTTCGACGGTGGTCAGAAGTACTG
>JAHWGK010000095.1 GCA_020054495.1 Thermoplasmata archaeon
ATAAGTAGCCATAGATGCAAAGATAACACCTTCATAAGAAGGAGCGCCCCACATTCGGGTATACCCACCAATTTGATGGAGCATTAAAGCATGAGATACAATACCATGGAGCATTCCTTGATTACCTCCACCCGGGACAAGCAAGATTGCAGAATTTCCAAATTCTTTTTTTATCTCTTTAATTTTACTAGCTACTTCCTCCAATGCTTCATCCCAAGATACTCTTTCGAATATTCCCTCTCCACGTTCACCAATACGACGTAGAGGGTATTTGAGTCTTTCATCAGAATAAACTCGTTGTCTATATGCTCTTCCTCGTAAGCAAGCTCTTAACTGTGGGGTTTCTCCGTTATCGGTTTCAAGTCTTATAATTTTTCCATTTTTTATATGAGCTCTTAGTACACAACGACCTCCACAATCGTGACAGCACCCTGTATTAATTATTTTAAGTTGATCTTTTTCTTGTGCTATTTTAAATCCTACCATCTTTTTTATTTTAAACTAAACCTTAACTAAAAAAATATATGATGTTTAAATACTTTTTATGAAAAGATTCATTGATAGTTTGATCACTATTTTACCTATTTTATAGAGAGAAAATAGAGAAGAATACAGTTTTAACTTAATTTCTACTTATTCTTATTATGATTTTCTTCTCACTTCTCTCAATTCTATAGTATAAGTTTTTTAAATGTAAGCTCTACTACAACTTTTTATAAGATTATTTAATGTATAATGTATATTTACAACTTATATATACATAAAAAACTGAAGTTGAAACTAATGGCGAATGTCAATAATATTGTTATGCTTGGTTTTGGCGATATGGGTAAAGGAATTGCCCAGGTTTGCTTAATGGCAGGTTATAATGTCACAGCGGTTGATATAAGTGATGAGATTATTGAAAAAGGTTTAAATTACATTAAAACAGGATTTGAGAAATTAGAATCAAAAGGAAAATTGCCTGAAGGTTCAAGTACGGTTGATTATTTAGCAAAATTAAAAACATCTAAAGATATCATTGAAGCTGTTAAAGAGGCAGATTTAGTAATTGAAGCAGTTGTAGAAAAATTAGATATAAAACAAAATCTTTGTAAAGATATTATTGAAAACGCTCCTGAACATTGTATATTTGCTTCGAACACTTCTACAATGAGTATTACTGAGATCGCTGAGAAATGCAGTAAGCCTGAAAATGTAATAGGAATGCATTTTTTTAATCCAGCTCCATTAATGCGCCTTATTGAAGTTATTAAGGGTGATAAGAGCTCTGAAGAATCTATAGATATAGGAGTTGGGGTTTCGAAAACACTACCATGCTTGAGAGGAGAAAGATACATTGCTCGCGTAATGAAGGATCGTCCAGGTTTTATCGTTAATCGTGTACTTTCACCACGTAGTATTTATTTCAATTACATTATTGATTTAGCAAATGAGAAGGGTATTCCTTGGGAACAAGTAGATGCAGATCTAACTGGACCAAATACTCCAATGTCTTTATTAACCTTAGCAGATTTTACAGGGCGCGATATATCTTATCATGGTCAACTTTACTATGGCGAAAAACTTTCATCAGATTATAAACCTGGGAAAGTTTTAACTATGCAAATAGAAAAAGGAACTCTAGGAAAAAAAACTGGACAAGGATTCTATGATTGGTCAAAGGGAAGACCTCAACCCGATCTCTCTAAAAAAGCAGGACTTGTTAATCAGGAGATTTTTAACGCGATTAATGCCAACGAAGGATGTCGAATCCTAGAAGAAGGAGTCGCAACGAGTTGGAAGGTAATCGATGAAGCAATTTTAGCAGGTATGAATTTTCCAGGGCCAATGGAATATGCTACTAAGAACTATGAACGACTAGCTAAGCTTTTGGAAGAAACTGCTGAAAAATTAGGCAAACCTTATCTAAAACCCTGTTATTTATTTAAATCTGGAAAATTTGTAGATATGATATAATTAAAATCTTAAATATTTTTTTATATTTTAATCATAAATAATTTTAAAAAATCAAAAGAATGAATAAAATGATAGAAACAGATATTACTAAAATGTTTGGGATAAAATACCCGATATTTAGTGCTCCTATGGGGCCTTTTTTTACACGTGATTTAGCCCTTGCGGTATGTGAAGCTGGCGGTTTGGGCGTTTTATCAAATGTTAATATAGTGGGAACAGATCCTGTTAAGGAACATGTTGCAAGCATGGAATATATGATTGAACATACAGATAAACCTTTTGGTCTCAATATCCTTACTTCTCGTAATAATCCAGGAGTTCGAGAAATGGTAAGAAAATTACCACAAATAGTTATGAAGAATCCAAAAATGAGGGATCAATGTAAATATTGGCTCACTTCTGCAGGATCTTCAAAGTTTCTACCTGGCTCTAAATATTTTAAAGAATTAAGGGAAAATTCGGAAGTTAAGCACTTTCATGTAGCACCTGCCGTATGGCTTGCACAGAAATGCACGGATGCTGGTGTAGATGGGATAGTGGTTACTGGGACAGAAGGAGGTGGCCATCAATCTTATGAAAGAGTTTCAACACTCGTATTACTACAACAGGTTAACAAATTTTTTCCTAATTTACCCAAAATAGCATGTGGGGGTTTTGCTACTGGAGAAGCATTAGCAGCGGCACTTTCCTTAGGTGCAGGAGCAATAGCTATGGGTTCCCGATTTATTGCTTCAAAACAAAGTGAATTTCATGAAAAGTATAAAGCATTAATTCCACCAGGGAAACCACAAGATACAGGACTTTTCACTGGATCATTTGGGCCTATTCGTTTGTACAAAAATGAATATGCATTATCACATCCTGCACCCAGTTCTAAAGAGGAGATGATAGCTTATGAACAATCTATAAGTCCTGAGCAAAGAGTACGCGATTTAGGGTCTTATGATAGGGTTTATAATGGAGATATTGAAACTGGCGCCGTACTACTAGGTCAATCAATTGGTGTTATTGATAGTATTGATGACGTTAATGATATTATTGAAAGAATAATGAAAGAAGCAGAAATTATAATTCGAAAAAATTATTCTATGTTAAAATAACAAATAAAATAAATCAAATCATATAGAGAAGGATAAGTATTAACAGAAAGTGTTTCTGATATGAGACAACTTTCATTTTTTTTTTTTCCAATATACATATTATATTTAAATTAGAAATACTTAATTAGGAATAGGGAAATTAGAATTAAATGTATAAAAAGAATAATGATATCTAATTCTGGAAAAGAAATTAATGGATTTAAAAATGAATAATAATTCTACTAAAAAGCAAACTCGAAGCAGATCACCTGAAAAAAAAGCAGCTCAATTTGAAAAGATCTTAGAAGCAGGAAAAAAATTATTTTTAGAAAAAGGCAG
>JAHWGK010000096.1 GCA_020054495.1 Thermoplasmata archaeon
GATTATATCCAATAAAAACAAGATCATCATTCACTAGTTCATAAATGTGAGTACCAAGAGGAGTTGCGCTAATCACTTGACTCAACATCCTATCCTTCTCTGCTTTCTCTAATTCCAGCTTCTTCCTTTCGATCGCGTATTTTATTGATCTAACAATTAAACTGGTATTCAAATCCGTCTTTACTAGGAAGTCTTGAGCACCTCTGGCCACAGCCTCACATCCCAAATCTTCAAATCCAGAAACTATAACTACTGGTACTTCAGGACAATGATTATGTAAATCAAGAAACGTTTCAATACCAGCACTGTTCGGGAGAATCATATCCAATAAAACAACATCAAAAAATTTCTTGCATAAGTAACTGAGTCCTTCTTTCAAAGTACTTACACGAGTTATTTTAAAAGTGGTGAACTTAGCACTTGCGAGCATCATTTTCATTAACTCAGCAAAACTATCGTTATCCTCTACAAATAAAATTCTAACGATTTGTGGAATCTCCATACTTAACCTCTTATCCAGTTACTCTTTTTAATGATCCATCTGGTTTTACTAGTAATCCAAAAAATTGGATTGGGTCAATACTTTCCTCACCTTCGATACCATGAATTTGTTTTACCTTATCCATGATCGCGGTATTCTTTTCTATTTTCTTTTGAAGAGCAACAAAATCCTTAATGTTTTTAGCATCATCATCTATAAGTCTTACTCTTCTATACTCCCCAGTCGATAGATAATCTGTTATTACTTTACCCTTTGCATCAGCAGTACTCTTCGGCTGACCTTGTTTCTTTAATATTCTATTATAAATCTCTGGTCTGGATGTGAAATTACCAACTCTTTCAACATACATCTGGTCTATTGGTAACCCAACCTCACGAAATTTATCAAGGAACTTTGCCTTATCATCAAAATCTGCACGTGCAGTCAGTAGTACTACCTTTGAATCTCTTCTATCTATGTTCTGGAACATTCTTTTAATTCTTTTAATTGTAGCAGGTATTGGTATGGAAGTCTTGTTAAAAAGATCGGCGTCTCTAAACTCATTAAACTGAAACTCTTCATTTGGTTTCAGCTTATACGTATTAAATTCCTGATTATTTAACTTCTTGATTACTTCTTTTGTTTCTTTATCCAACACATAAATCATAGCAAAGGTTCTGAAAATTGTTTCATCTATATCTATAAATGTAATACCCTTACCATACTCACTGGCTAATTCTGTAAGATAACCTTTTAATCTCATTATTAACATTCCCCCTGACTTATTACTCATCAATATTTATACAAAATTACTAAATATACAATAAATAGTACATGAATATACTTGGAGAAAAATGATATGAAGTTTGAAAATTACCTGAAAGAACAAAACCTAAATGAGAATATAATTATAGACACTCTTAAAAAAATCGCGGGGAAACCAGCCAATACAGTTATGAAATTATTTAAAGATGGATTTAAGAAATTTATTGGTTTGTTTCAGGAACAAGATGATATGACTCAGCAAGATATATTAGGCGCAATAAATAAAGGGTTCGGTTTGAAGTTAAAGGATGTTGATGATTTGAAAAGACAAATACGGGCCAATCTAAAAGAGTCAGAACAACTTGATGAAGACTGGAAACATTACTGGGACTTAATTAAGGGTGAAGCATTTCCTGCTTTATCATTTTATCCAGCTTTAACCGTATGGCTTGAAATAGATAAGTTAATCAGAGGTAATGATGCCAATACTAGAGTTATTATTGTATATGGATTATTATGGTTACTACTTATAAGTGGTAAGTTCATAAAGGGATTTAGAGAATGGAAAAAGAATAACCCAGAAGAATATGCAGAAGAGTATCCAAAAAGAGCAGCAAAGGCAGCAGCAAAAGCTAAAAAGAAAGCATTAAAAAGAAAAATAGTAGGAAAAACAGGACCGCCGTTATAAAGGAGAATTTAATATGTTAATGGATAAGTTAGATAATTATATATCTGAAGCAGACAAACATGATAAAGTGTGGAGAGAAGTAACTGCGTCTGGGCTTGATTTTGAACAAATTATGCAATTGAGTAAGAATGAAAGAGATCAAATCATTGATCTACTGGACGAGACAATGATAAATAAAATTAAAAAATTAGAAGAAGGTGGATTGATATGAGTGACAAATTCAAAGATTATCTAGTAGAAGGAAAGGAAAAGTTAAAACCAAAGCTTCACTTACTGGATGATAAGATTGAAAAGTTTATTGAAGGTATAGAAGAAAGAGTGGATGAAATAGAGGACAATCCCATCTTTCAAAGAAAGATGAATCAACTACTTGTTGATATGAGTAAAGAACATGGAGAATTTATACTTGCGCTCAGAAGTGTTGTGGCTGCAATGGATAGAGGTGGTCAAGTGGTTCCAATGTTGAAACGACATGATTTTCAACCAAGAGGTATAAGACCTGACGATCCAGGATTTGAACAAGAAGAACAACCAGCAGAGGAGCAGCCAGCAGAGGAGCAGTAATGTACGATGTACTTGAACAGGTTAATGATTATATACAGGAACCTATTAAAGAATTAGATGATAAACAAGAAATATTTGATAGAACAGTTGACTTCATCATAGACCTACACCCAGACTCACTTTCAGATGAACAACTTGAAGAAGTAATGGAAATCCTGGATTTATTAGAATTTGAACCAATGGATGAACAGGAAAATAAGTCCAAATATAAAGGACCTTATAAAAGACGTCCCAAATTAACTGATAAAACTCCTATGAAAAAATTGCAATACGCAAGAAAATATAGGAGAAGAAATCCAGCAAAAATAAAAAAGAAAAGGATTCAACTTCAAAGGTCCGGTGAAGGTAGAAAAAGAAAAAGAATGAAACCATTACTGGCAAAAAGATTTAAAACTCCTACGGGCAAAGACCCAAGAAGAAACCGTAGAAAAGGAACCGGTCAAGGTGGTGACAGGAAGAAAATAAAAAAGGATGAAACTAGAAAATAAAATAACAAAGTATCTTAACGAACAAGAGGAAGCAATAGGTGGAACCGAACAAATTAACTACCTTGAAGATGATGAGTTACTTGAAAAAATGCATGACTTCCTTAAAACACTTAACCCAATTAAGTTATCTGAATGGCAGAATGAAGAACTAGTTAAAATTACTGACGAATTAACTAATGATAAAAAGGGGTAGAAGAAATAGAAACTTAGGTAAGTTTATACCAAGGTTTGCACAAAAGTACGTTGGTAGATACCCCATTATTGTGAGAAGTTCATGGGAAAGAATGATGTGTCAATGGCTTGACGGCAATCCAGAAGTAATTAAGTGGTCAAGCGAAGGTCAC
>JAHWGK010000097.1 GCA_020054495.1 Thermoplasmata archaeon
AACAATTGAAGATATATTAGACATCGGAGGAGGACAGAAAAATTATATCATTTCGATTACTAGTGATGATGTACCAGGCGGTGGAGGCGGTACCAAAGCGCTCAGTCATACTACATTTGATTTTGGAACAGGAGGAACCTGTATAATCGAAATCAATGATGGAGCAACAGTTACAGCTGATGCTGGAAGTATATGCGGAACTCTAGAAGCAACAACAGAAGGTATTACAATCACTGTCGATACAGATGGTAACGTTAATCCTCCATTGCCTTATTCAACCCCATGGGCAGAAGATTTTTGTGATTATATCTGTGATTGTTGCGAATAAAACCTTTAACAATTTTTACTTGGAAACTTTTAGGAAAGTAATAAAAGATATAATTGTTTTTACTATCTGTATTTAATATATAAAATGAAGGTGTGGAATATTATTATACCATGGTATTTTATAATAATGGAAAGATTTATATTTTGTAAACAATACAGATAGAAGAAACATGTGGTACATAATTCTAAGTCTAATAGGCGTGATATACATACTACTTAACCTAGTGTTACCTGGAACTTTTGGAGGTTTTATTGAAGCATATGTTATAAGACCAGCCCTTTGGATATTACTTGCGATCTCAGTATACATGATAGCAAGACGAGAAGGACTAAATATATGGAATTTTAAAAAATTCCATAAATGGGAGATAGGGCGAAATCCATTTGATGCAGCACTTCTGATAGGCGGATTTCAGATATCTCTTTTGGTAATTATAGGTTTATTTTTAGGCTTCGGACCAAGCCCGTATTCTCATACCCCCGCATTTATAATTATCAATATAATATTTGTAGGATCTGCGCTCTTTGGAATTGAACTGAGCAGAGCATACCTCATAAAAAAAGGCAGCTCAAAGAGAAGAAACTTAACTCTAACACTTGCACTTGTTACTCTTTTATTCATGTTTATAAGCATCTCACTTTCAGAATTCACTAGTCTTGATGTAAGCCAACCTGCTGAAATGACTAAATTCTTCGGAGAAACACTAATTCCAGGGCTTGCCATGGGATTATTTGCTTCATACCTAGCCTATTTAGGAGGGGCCTTATCAGCAATAGGTTACATGGGGATGATACAGGGATTTCAATGGTTTTCGCCATATTTACCAGCAGTAGATTGGGCATTGGCCGCACTAATTGGAACAATAGGACCAGCAATTGGCTTTATTATCATTCAAAATAGTATCCAAGTCAGATTTAGCGGTAAAAAGGCAAAAAGGAAAAAGATGAAAGATCCAGCATTACCCTGGATGGTAGTAGCTTTAATAAGCGTCTTACTAATCTTTTTTTCGTTTGGTTACCTTAGCGTGCAACCAACAGTAATTTATAGTGGAAGTATGAGGACAACATTAGATATTGGTGATGTGGTACTAATTTCAGAAACACCAGTTGAGGAAATACGCGAAGGCGATATAATACAATACCGAGTTGAAAACATGACGATGCCTATAGTTCATCGAGTATATGAGATAAACAAAGGTGAAGATTATTTATCGTTTGTGACAAAGGGTGATGATAACAGTGAACCTGATAAAGATCCAATTCTTCCTGAACAAATAATGGGAAAAGTAGTATTTAATCTGCCTAAAATAGGTTGGATATCGATAGTAGTTAAGGAAGCTTTATACAATATTGGAATAAGAATATGATAAATAAAAAAAGAAAAGTGATAAAATGAAAATAAAATTTAGAAATCCTAGAAAAGAACATAAAAAAACAAAAGAAATATCCACCAGTGATAAAATGAAAAATCGAAGAAAAATAAAACTTCCAAATAAAATCCGATTAGCAGTAATTGGAATTTTGATAATAATTCTACTTGTTTCAGTAAATTCTGCAAATACTGCCTACCAAAAATCCGAGACAATAGAAAATACAATTACTACAATAAGTTACAATCAAGCCGGAAGATATAACTATATAGTGTATCTAAATGAAAGCACGGTTTATGAAGGACTGAAAATACTAAAACCAGGAGAAGGCGTAATTTTTAAACAAATAGTTAAAAACATAAATGCAACATTTACGTACATATTTGATATAAATGTTGCAACAGAAATCTCAGGAACTTACAATATTACAGGCCGAATTCAAACAGATTTATGGAATAAAACATTTACAATAATTGAGGATAAAGAATTTAGCTCTAATGGAAAAACAGCAATATTTACTGAGCAATTCCCAATAGATTTTGTGTTCTATGAAAATATTACTTCTCAAATAGAAGAAGAAACAGGAGTTACAGTCGTTGATCCATTATTAGTAATACAGACAGACATCGATTTATCTTATAATGCAGGTGGAAAAACATCTGTTACTCTTTCACCGACTCTTTCAGTATCCTTAGGTAAGCTTACAATTGATATTGAAGAAGGAACAGATAATCAAGATTCAGATGCAAAAACAACAATTGAAGAGATTTATGACCCAACCGTAAAAAACGAAAGAAACACATGGACAACAAACTCATTTCTTATTCTAATTATAATTATGTTATTTGTAGTATTTACCACAGCTACAACAGCAGAACTCAGTAAAATTGAAAGACAGGTCTATAAAATCAAGAAAAAATATGGAGAATGGATAGTTGAAACCGAAAAACTACCAAGCAAAGCATTAGTAAACATCCTCCCTGTAAAATCATTAGAAGACTTGATGAAAACTAGCGAGGAACTCGGTAAACCCGTTGTTTATTATACCGCATCTAAACCTGAGAAGCATACTTTTTATGTCTTTGATGATACAATATGGTATGAATATAGCCTAAAAGTATAAAAAAAGTGGAAAAATAATTGAATTCAGAATCTGCGTCAAAGATATTTATTTTTGAACAAAAATAGATATTGCAAATGATTTATATATAGTGCAATGTTATAGAAATGCAAAATTGTTTTTATTGGATTTTTATATTTATTAGATTTAATTTTTCTATTTTTATATAAAAAATACGAAAAGATTTTTTCAATAGGAGAGAGAGGCAAATTTGTAGAACATTACTCTAGAACACTATTTCTTATACCTATTTATATAGAATAATAATTATAGATTTTGTATAACGCCAGGATTATCTGGTTAAACGGGAGGCAAGAAATGTTGGGTTTAACAGCATACGTTGAATATTCTGAAAATTTGTTCAACAGCGATACAGAAAAGTGGGTCTATTGGGCCAGTTGAATAAATAAGAATTAAGGAGGTAATGAACTATGAAAAAAATATTAGCATTATCTATTGCTATTGCAATGGCACTTA
>JAHWGK010000098.1 GCA_020054495.1 Thermoplasmata archaeon
AAATATATATTATTTTTTATGATTTCCTTAAATTTCATATGAAAAATTTATATATCTATAGGCCGATGATAAATAATTATTATGGAGGAAAATTATGGAAAAAAACATTCTTGCGATCGGGGTAATTTTCTTCATCATTTTATCTGTTATAACTCCAACAGTATTTGGAAATAATAATATCATTCATGAAAAGGAGGTGATCGTTGAGGAAGATAATTTTAATATTTATAGTAAATCTGAACGTACAAGCACTGAAATAAAATATTTAAATTTTGACAATTTTGAATGTAAAGAGGTAATTAAATTAAAAGAACCAGTTCATCTGTTAGATGATCCTATGGATTCTCCATGGCCGATGTACTGCCATGATATACGTCATACAGGTCGTAGTCCTTTTAGTACAGCGAATAATTTAGGTACTGAAAAATGGAGGTTTGAAACTGATGGTTGGGCTACTGGTTCCCCGATTATTGATGAACACGGGATTATTTTTATTGGAGCGCGAGATTTATATGCTGTTTATCCAAATGGCTCATTAAAATGGAAATATGATTATCCACACCATGTTGAATCTGCCCCAGCCATTGATGAAAGTGGTGTTTTATATATTGGAACAGTTCAAGCTTGGCCGAATTATTTGTATGCAATATATTCTAACAATGGATCATTAAAATGGAAGTACAGCACAGGTAGTGGAGACATATTTTCTTCACCTGTAATTGATGAAAATGGTATTATTATCTTTTGTGAGAGGGATAATTGGTATATAAAAGCTCTTTATCCAAATGGCTCACTAAAATGGAAATATAAAACTGACCATGTCATTTATTCATCTCCTGCAATAGGCAATGATGGCACCATTTATTGTGGAAGTCATGACACATATCTTTATGCACTGTATCCAAACAATGGAACACTGAAGTGGAAGTATAAAACTGGAGATTGGATACGAACAAGCCCTTGTATAGCTGATGATGGTACTATCTATGTTGTTTCTCTTGATAATTTTCTTCATGCTGTGAATTCTGATGGTTCTTTTAAATGGAAAACTAACGTTGGTGCAGGTACTTCTCCGACTATCGGTCAAGATGGAACAGTATATGCTGGATATACAACACTTTACGCTTTAAATCCTAATAATGGTTCAATTAAATGGCAATTTGATGTAGATGGAACAATAAGAGGAGGAACTCCTTGTAACTCTATTGATGGTACAATATATATTGGTACAAGTGAGGGTGGAGAGTTAATTGCTATAGATTCTGATGGTAATGAGAGATGGAGGAAATCAATCGGTGAATGTGAATCAGCACCTGCAATTGGAGAAGATGGAACAGTTTATATTGGTTCTCATGCTAGTTATTTATATGCATTTGGTGAATTAGATCCAAATATACCATCTACACCATCAATAGATGGTGAAACCAGCGGAACTATAGGAGTGCCCTATACATACACATTAACTTCTACATCACCAATTGGAAACAGCTTATACTACTATGTTGACTGGGGCGATGGATCAATAGACGACTGGTTTGGTCCATACCATTCAGGTGAAGAAGCACAAGCAATACATACATGGTCAAATCCTAGAACATATACAATAAAAGCAAGAGCAAACGACACCGATGGACTTTTAAGCCAATGGGGCGAACTACAAATCATAATACCAAAATTCAAAAAAACTATACCTCAAACCTTTCCAAACATCAAAGAAAGTAATCCTATTTTATATCCTTTATTACAAAAATTCTTACAATATTTTTATTAAATCAATATACTAATAATAATTTTTTCATTAATAAAGTTCTCTTAGGTTTATTTAATTTTAAGATTAAATCTTCATATGAATAAAAATTTTAAAATTATTCAATTAAAAAAATAGTTGAGACAAACAGGGAATAGTAAGAGCGATATTAATACCAGATGAAATAGTAACCTCTAGAGGATCTGACCAAGGGCTCTCACCATAATCATTCTTAGCCATTATTTGGACATCGAACATTCCCTTTTCAGACCAAATATGAGATGAGTAAACAATTTCACCAGGTGAATAAGACTCCCAATCCGAATAAGAACCATCACCCCAGCTCCATTTATAATAAGTTTTATCTCCTCCTTAAAATTCCATTTAAAAAATTATTCATCTTTCTCTCCATGTCTTCACTCCCCAAAAGACCTATGTTTTTTACAATATATAAAAATATCGATTATTTATGAAACAAAAAGAAAAATTAATGATATATATATATATATTAGTTACAAATAATCATATTTTAAGGACAAATAGTTTTTCCAAAATATTATAAATAAATAAAACATAATAGAATTATTGAATTGGGGGTTTATTTATGAAAAATAAAAAGATAATGCTTATAATTACTATTGCAAGTCTTCTTATTTGTTCATCGATAACTTCTGCAGCAATTGGATATATTGAACAAATAAAAATTGGACAAAAAGATGAATCAATAAAGGAGGATTATATTTTTAATAATTATAGTATTTATTTATATCCCGAATATGTTGCTAAAGAAAAATATCCTGACCAGTTTTCCCAAAAAGAAGAGGATTTTAATAATGAAATAAAAACAGATTTTTCAAATAATAATTATCAAAAAACAACTTATAAAAGTTTAACAGATCATCCAATCCAGGTTTTAAGTAATCCTATGGATTCTCCATGGCCTATGTATTGTCATGATGTTCGACATACAGGAAGAAGTCCCTACAGCACAATTAACACAAACAATGAAATATGGAAATTTGAAACTCAAGGTTGGGCAGAAGGTGGTCCAACAATTGATGAAAATGGAACTATCTATATTGGATCATGGTTCCTTTATGCAATTTATCCTAATGGATCTTTAAAATGGGTTTATCCTTCAGATCATATAGTTGGATGTGCCCCAACAATTGATGAAAGCGGTGTCATATATTATGGCACTATTTATGGAGATGATAGGTTATATGCAATTAATCCAGATGGGACAAAAAGATGGAGTTATTATGCTGGAGGAGATATTTTTTCTTCTCCTTCCATTGATAACAATGGAATTATTTACTTTGGAAGTGGAGGGGGATATCCGCCTACTGGTAATATAAATGCCCTTTATCCCAATGGATCCTTAAAATGGAAATTTAATGCTAATCATGTAGTATATTCTTCACCATCTATCGGACAAGATGGTACTATTTATTGTGGCTCACATGATACTTAT
>JAHWGK010000099.1 GCA_020054495.1 Thermoplasmata archaeon
AATTAGAAAATAAAAATAAATAAAAATTATTAATTTAATTGAGATTTAAAATCTCATATCTTTACGTCTTTTAATTAAAATGGTAGCAACACCAACTAAACCGACACCGGCAACTAATAGAATTAGCGCCCAGAAACCTGTAGCTTCGAACACCATGAACACGCTGAAAGTAGGGTCGTGCCAAATACCAGAACCACCTTCGAATGCAGGGAAACAAACCGCATATGCCATAACATTTAAACTTACATTGAGTTGAATATCAGTAGCAAAAGTTTGGAATTCTTTACCAGTCTCATCTTGGAATGTATCATGTCTATCTACTTCACCTCTATATAAAGCGAGTGGAATTATGGCACTAGATGCATTATCTTTGTTTCTTGAAAGTTCGTTTTCAACTCCGTATGCATATTCAGGTCCCGCGATGTCAACAAAAGCTAATTCATCACGAAAAGCTCGACCAAGATAATTACCAACTTTGAGAGTATGAGTTTCATTGTTGTAATCATCAGCTGGATCCAATAATGTTGCAGGATCTTGTGGATCTTCTCCTATAGTGGCAACTTTAATGTGGAAATGAAGCATCGTGGAAAGATATATGATGGCTAAATCTAAGTTAACGATATCATTGTTAGAGTGATATGTAGTAGGAGCATTCCATGGTGCAAAGAATTGATCCAACTTGATTGGAGCATATAAGATGCCAGCAGCGACCTCCCTCGGTTGAAAGCTAAATCCAAAGTGAATGTATTCCAAGCTTTCTTCAGTAGCACCAAGATAAGATTCTAAATCAACACCCACAGGTACTGGAACAATAGTAGGATTATTCATTCTCAAACCCCATGAAATCTTGTTTTCTCCCGTTTTGCGTGGTTTTTCGAATGCGAATTCACCAACTGTCCCTAACATAACACGATGAGTAATTTCTGAAGCATCTGGAACTTCTACAGGGACCCCATCGATTGTTACTGGATTTCCATTGACAGTAACATTATTGTACGATGAAGATACCTTACCATCTGCATTAGTATCATTATATAGAAAGACACCACCTAAATGATGAGTAAAGAGAAAAAATTCGATGTCTAAACCTTGAAAAATGCTCGCAACATCTGCAGGACCACTAGATCCTAAACCCCCTAATACATCCAAAATAGCGGCAACATCAATATGGATCTCGAAATTTTTGACCCATAGTTGAATTAAGTCAAATGTGAAGGATGTAAAAAGGGTTTCAACTAAAGATGCACTATCAGTAGGTCTCAGCAACCATTCCATATAACTATCTTTATGTAGTTTGGCAGTGTTATTCCAATCCATCAACATTGTATCACTGCCAAAAATTTCAGCGTCAGCTATTTTAAGATCTCCTGGACCATCTACATGATAATCAATACCAGTAACTCTCCAAGTTTTTGTTAGAGCAAATCCTGGACCTGGGGTTATTTTTATATCTTGCCATGTAATTGGATTCAACGCGAACATTTCTTCTCCAGTAAAAATGTCGTTTATATGGATTAAAAACCATGTTATTAATTCAACCCCATCACGGATCATTGACTCAACTTGATCTTCATCCATGGAACCAAGATTACTATTCATCAATCGATTGACGAATTCTATAATTTTATTGACTGCTATTATAAATGAACCATCCTGATCGTATATAAGAAGAGTTACACCAGCTCCAATTGTAATATTAAATTCAGCAATTCCCTCTTTCTTGACTTCACAATAAGCGTATCCTTGGTTAGCATCTCTTACAATAGATTGGTTATATCCATGAGGAGGCATATAATATTCAAATACACCAGTACCAAAGTTTTTGATACCATCATCCTTCTCCTCTGTAAAAGCACTAATGACATACACTCCGGGTATGATTTCGGATTGACTGAAATTAGTCAATGTTTGCATTAATAACATTTCAAATACAGTTGCTAAGGCATTACCCCCGGGACCTAAACCCCTAAACAATCCTCCAAGAATACTTCCAAAACCGTCCATAAGAGATAACGGATTATCTATTCCAATTTGGTCGAAATTATAATCGTCGTCGTAATCGTAACCAGCTACCATGATTGGTGCAGCTGTAAAAGAAGCCACCACTAATGTTATAACCATTACGGCTTTAATACTTACTTTTTTCATTATTTATGATCACATTATTTTTTTTATAAAATTAAATTCTTAAAATACAAATAAATTTTTTATTTTTAATTGTTTATATTCTAATTCACTAGAAATTTTAATATCAAGGAACTAAGTCTTATCCTTATAAGCCTTTTTCACACATTAACAGTTAATTTTTAATACCTTAATTAATTTTAATCTAAACTTTCTAAAGATACCTATTTTATATGAAGTCTACATGAAAATATCTAATTTATCGAATTTGGTTACAATTATTCTTTGAAAATAGAAAAACAGAATTTTTATGAGACTACTAACGCAAAAAAATTAATCTTCTATAGTAATGAAGGTATAAAACAGGATAAAGATATACAATATCGCTGAAATTAATAAACTCCAGGTTCTTAAAAACGACGAGACCTCAGCATTAGTTAAGATCACATTTGAACCGATAAAGACTGCTGCGATGAAATAGCCCAAGAAATAACTCTTAAAACTTCCATATTTTGATTTTCCTCTTATCATATTTACGATATAAGTAAAAATTACGATCACTAGACCAGCTGTATAAATAAGATCAATAATCGGGTAATTATAATAATCTAAGAATAGGAAGAAGCCAAAGAGAAATACTTCGAGAACTTTTACATTAGCGAAACTCTTTTTTTGGGACGGATCTGCAAAAAGTTGTTCGTATTCGCTAATTCCTGAGTTAGAAAACAAAATGATTAAGGAACCAATTGCTAAAGCTGTAAACAAGGAATAAGATATCATAAACAAGTAATCAATTACTCCAAGCCAAATAGTTTCCCATAAAAACAAAGGTAGTTTTAGAAATTCTGGAATTATGCTTATAGTACAGAATATCGGAATTATTGATGCTAGTACCATTACTAATTTCGTTATAAACGATGTTTGGGAGTCATCTTCCCAACTTTCTTTTCTAAAAGTTGTCAAACGCCATGCAAAGGACGAGAAACTTAAAATAGAGATAAATGGCGTCAATATTGGAAAAACAAAAATAAAAAGAAT
>JAHWGK010000009.1 GCA_020054495.1 Thermoplasmata archaeon
ATGAGAAAGTTATGTGAAATATTGAAGAGGAAGGATGTTGGAAGTATTGGTATTGGTGCGATGATTGTTTTTATTGCTATGGTTTTGGTTGCTGGTATTGCTGCTTCTGTTTTAATTCAGACAAGTACTCAATTAGAGGCGCAGGCGATGACTACAGGTCGTGCGACTACTGAAGAAGTTTCTGGTGGCCTTGCTGTTTTTGATATAGAAGGTCATGTAGATGCTACTCAGGCTGGAATGGATTGTTTGGCTATAACAGTACGTACGCGAGCGGGTTCTCCTGGTGTGGATCTTAATGAGACTATAATTATACTCAGTGATGGTACTACAAAAGTGTTGTTATCATATGACTATAGCGATGCGACTCATTTCAACGCTACTGTTGATGATGGTGTATTTGATTTTTCTTGGGCTGATTTAGATGAGGAAACATTTGGTATAATGGTTCTTGAGGATGCTGATGGTTCATGTGGGAACTTTACTCCAGTGATTAATTCGGGGGACAAAGTTATGTTGTTCGTTGATTCAGATGCGTGTTTTGGTTCCCCTGGTATACCAACGCGAACCGATGTATTTGGAATTATCTTTCCAGAGCATGGCTCGCCTGGTGTGATATCTTTCCGTACGCCAGCTGCGTATAGTGATACAGTGTATGATCTGCAATGAGGAGGTTGAGAAGATATGAGAAAGTTATGTGAAATATTGAAGAGGAAGGATGTTGGAAGTATTGGTATTGGTGCGATGATTGTTTTTATTGCTATGGTTTTGGTTGCTGGTATTGCTGCTTCTGTTTTAATTCAGACAAGCACCTCGCTTGAATCTCAGGCGATGACTACTGGTCGAGAAACCACAAAAGAGGTCTCTTCAGGTTTATCTATTGTAAATATTGAAGGATATAATACTTCTGGTTCTATTGTTCGTTTAGCAATAATTGTAAGACCAAGAGCTGGATCTGCTAATATTGATCTTGCTGAAACGATCATTGAGATTACTAATTCTACAACGAAGAACTTTTTAACATATGATAAAGATGGTGGTGCTGATTATACAGCTAAGGGGGATATTAATGGTGATCTCTTTACTGCTGGCTTCTATACTGGCGATAATACACACTTTAGTATAATTGTCTTAGAAGATGCAGATAACTCATGTAGTTCTGCAGATACGGTGGTTATTAATTCTGGAGATTATGTGGTTCTTGGTATCGATACTGATCAATGCTTCAGTGGTTTAAATGCAAGAGATAACGTATGGGGAATGGTTGTACCTGAAATAGGTTCGCCTGGTGTGATTAGCTTCAAATGTCCTGCTTCATTCACTATAGCTGTTTTGGAGTTGCAATGAGGAGGTTGAGAAGCGATGAGAAAGTTATGTGAAATATTGAAGAGGAAGGATGTTGGAAGTATTGGTATTGGTGCGATGATTGTTTTTATTGCTATGGTTTTGGTTGCTGGTATTGCTGCTTCTGTTTTAATTCAGACAAGTACTCAATTAGAGGCGCAGGCAATGGCTTCTGGTCGTGAAACCACAAAAGAGGTCTCAACTGGTCTTGCTGTCTTTGATATCTTAGGATATGCTGCAGATGGTGATGATATATCAAAAATTGTTATAATGGTTAGAGCACGTGCAGGATCAATAGGTATTGATCTTGAAGAAACATATTTAGAAATCTCTAATAGCACTGTTAAATATGTAATGAAATATAATCCTTCATTTTATTCCAAGCCTGATGGACAGCACGATATATTTGGTGCAAGTGTATTTCCAACTAGTAGCGGTCAGTTTGGTATACTTGTTGCCGAGGATGCAGATGGCTCTTTTGTATCAAGCAGTGCTGTTGTAATTAACCAGGGAGATAAGGCTTTTCTATGTGTCAATACAACAGCTTGTTTTGGCGATATAGAGGAAAGAACAAGTATGTGGGGTATGGTTGTTCCTGAGATGGGCTCACCAGGTATGATATCGTTTTCCACACCTGCTTCATATAGTGAGGCTAACGTCTTTGATCTACAGTGAAGATAAATAATTCTGTAACGAGATCTAAAAATTTGTGTGGTTTTTTACCACACACCTTCTATTTAATTTTTTTTTTAAGTTATTTATTTTTTATTAGATTTATTATACTTCTGTAACTGGGTCCTAAATTTGTTTTATCCACCGGGATAATGTCATACTCTTTTTCAACTTTTAACGTGTTACAAAACCATAGTTTTTTATTCTTTATTGCTATTCTAAATATTGGATGGGCTCTCTTTTAGGGTGCCTAAAACCCTGGTTTGCTGGGAGGTGAGAAGAGTTAAAATCTCTTTAACTCAAAGGATGCTGCTATTTGAAAAAAATGCAGCTGTTGGGATCGGGTCATTGATAATCTTTATCGCAATGATTCTTGTAGCTGGTATTGCTGCATCAGTCATAATTCAAACGATGAATAGTTTGGAACAGCAAGCATTGCAGACCGGTCAAGAGACCTTGAGAGATGTTTCTGGCGGACTAAGAGTGACACATGTGAGCGGGTACAAATCTGGGTCCACAATTGACCAGCTTGCTATATTCCTAAGAACAACTGCAGGCTCATATGATATGGATTTATCTGAAGCATTTATTTCTCTTTCCGATAGTAATGCAAAATTAATACTCAATTACACTAGCAGCAGTTTTAGTGACAATGTCTCAAGTGGTTTATTTGGTACATTGGACTCTAGCATTCTTACTGCATCTAACTATGGAATTATGAAAATAAGAGATATTGATTCATCTTGTACATCAGTAAATCCAGTTATTAACGACGATGATTTAGTGGTTCTTTTAGTAAATACTACCAAATGTTTTTCAGGTATAAGTACAAGAACTAAAGTTTTTGGAAGCGTGATTCCAGAACAAGGATTAAGCGGTGTACTAAGTTTCACAACACCCAGTGCATATGTTGATACAATAATTGAATTACAAAACTAAAAGTGGAGATTTTTTTTTATTATCCAAAGAATAACTTTGCCATTTCATATAAGTCCATATCGACTGTTTTGCATTTAGAGATTGCTTCCTCAATTTCAATAGGAACAATTTTATTTCCTTGAAGTGCTACCATTGTACCAAAGTCCTCATTTTTTATCAACTCAACAGCAGCTATACCAAACCTTGTTGCAAGAATCCTATCATGAGCGGTAGGAGTGCCTCCTCTTTGTACATGGCCTAAAACAGTAACTCTTGTTTCTACATTCATCCGTTTTTCTATCTCTTTTGCTAAAAAATGACCTATGCCGCCTAGTCGGATATTTCCAAATGCATCTTTTTCATTTGTTTGAGTAATTAAGTTAGTTTTTCCAATATTTTGGCCAAATGATTCTTTATCATCAGTTTTTCTATCTGTCAGTTTTTTTTCTATAGGATAAGCTCCTTCTGCCATTGCTATTATACTAAACTTTTTTCCTTGATTGTATCTCATTCTAAGTCTCTCACAAACTGCTTCTATTTCAAAAGGCACTTCAGGGATTAATATTTCATCAGCTCCACCGGCAATTCCTGCCATTGTTGCAATCCATCCTGCATGTCTTCCCATAGCCTCTACAACAATTACTCTGTGATGGGATTCAGCAGTTGTATGTAGTCTATCTATAGCTTCAGTAACAATTGAAACAGCAGTGTCAAAACCAAAAGTGAAATCTGTACCAGATAAGTCATTATCTATAGTTTTTGGAACACCAACTAAAGATATTCCCATTTTATGTAATTTATGAGCTACGCTAAGTGTATCATCCCCTCCAATAACAACTATAGCATCAATGTTAAATTTTTTAATGTTTTCAATAACCCTTTGTACATCTTTTTCGTTATTAAATGGATTTGTTCGTGAGGTTCCTATAATAGTACCACCCTTAGGTAGAATACCTGAGACGGTATAACCGGTGAGAAGTTCCAGTTCACCAGTTATAAGTCCTTCCCATCCGTTTTTTATACCAATAATTTCCCAGTTATACTGTATTGATTTTTTAACAACTGCGCGAATCACTGCATTTAAGCCAGGACAATCCCCGCCTCCTGTTAGAACGCCAATTCTTTTCATTATTATCAACTGCTCAATATTAAATTATATTATATCTCTCCAAATTGTTTATTCTCCATTTTCTTATAATACTTTTTGTGACATAAAAACTTTACATTTTATGTTGATAGCATCCCTCCAAAACCCACTTCTACAACATAGCTGGTAATTGCAACAACCCATACGAAAGGAACAAAATAAACCAAAGTCATCAATGTATGACTTCCCCGTAACAAACGTAACGTAAAAGCCATCATCAAACAATGTATTATAAGAACAATAAATATTATTAGAAAATTCTGTTCATAAATTTCTGGCGGTATGAAATTAAGCATACCCGGTATGTTTGCTTGTTCTATATTTTCAAAAGGATCACCTATTTCTCCCATAATATTATTTAAATGCCTGCCTATAATAAGAGAAATATAGATAGCAAATGATATTCCAAATGTTATGCCTCCAAATAACGCAATAGATGTATTTACAATAGTAAGTTTTTTCATACGGAGATCCCGGATCTTCTGCATATTCTCTGATATCATTCGTGAAACAGTACGCGGATTAGCAGCAGCATATGTTGCTTCACGGAACATTTCGCTTGACCGCTGAATATAATTACTACCTGTATCTACACCAAACCATTCCCATGCTGCATCATCATCGATCCTTGTTCGTAATCTTCGATAAAGATTTCTGATATGTCTTGTCAATACCCCATAGTCTTTTTCACTTAGGTAGTATACTGATTCATTTATTTTTCCTCCTCTCATGGCCGAAATTGAACCAAGAGCCGGTAGAAAGCTGAGAAAATTTCTTTCCTCTCTCATAATATTATGTTCTTCCATAAATACTATGATACCTGTCAATAACAAAGGCGTTAAAGTAATTGCAATCAAGATCTCAAAAGATATAACCTGTAAAATGGGAATCAGTAAATAATATTTTCCAAAGAATAATAGGATTCCAAGGAAAAACACTAATACGACAGATAATTTAAAAATCCGACTAACGTTCTTTTCTAAATCTCCTCTCTCGCCGGTTACATGCCATATTTCATCTGACGGAATCATTGCTTTTAAAAGATACATCAATAAACCTTCACTGATTATGAGTAAAAATGATGAAAGATAAATGAACATATTCATATCTTGAGTGCCCATAATAACTGGTAATACTATTCCAAGAGACATTACAAAGATGATTGCAATCAACATAGACACATAGACTTCGTTGAGAATAACGATATTTTCATTACTTGTTTCATACACAGTTTTATACTCCTGCAGAACTGCCTCCTGTTCAGTTTCGATGAATTCTCTATGTTCAACACCACTGTCAAGACTCTGAGAAAACCGATCTAAAAAATCTTTGAGCATTTTGCTTGGTGTTCTTGCAGATACAAAGCGAAATGTTTTTGATAGTGGCATTCGCCATTGTATAGAAAGTACACTGATTTTTTTTAGTTCATCACCTAAGCTACCATATGCTTTTTTACCCCCAAGAACATTGATGATGTCCTTGAGTGATAAATCTGAGATTGCTAAAACTCTGATGTGTGTGATGAAAAAATGCATTTTACCATTGATATCATTTTCTTTGTTTTTCCAGGCTATATATGGATAAAAAATTCCTAAGACTATTGGAACAATTCCTCCAATGATAAATGTTATTGGATTGAGATCTAAAGGAAATGGGATAAGTAAATTTAAAATAAAGGGCATCAAAAAAACTAAAATTCCAATTATGATTAATGGGGATAATATCGTCGTGTAAAATTTCTCTGGTTCTTCAAGTCCTCTGTAAGCTATTTTAAGTTGTTTAATGAAACCTTGTTTCTTTTCACTTTCTTTTTTCTTTGAATCCTTTTTCGATTTTTTTTCCTTTCCTTTTTTTGCCATAATATTTTCACTTCAGTAATGCGGATATTCCTTTATCCCCCTCTCTATAATAGTTCCAAATAAACTGAACTACCTCGTAATAATCCATTATATCTTTCTCAACCATCCGATCAAGAATTACTTTTCTTTTATCATACTCTAAATAAATTTCAGATACATCTGTGTATCCAGCATTTTTGGCGATTTTTTCTTCCAGAATGAAACTGTTTCTGTTCGCTTTAAAATGATGGTCATCTTTAATTGGATTCCATTCAAAGGCATTTCTTGCCATTATCCCGTCTAGCTCTCGGTTATATCCCTCAATTTCATCAATTGAAGTAACCCTTCTAATTAGTTTTCCGTCTCGATCGATGGCAAGTTGTATAACTACAAAATCGAGGTTATCCATGAATGTTTTAGGAACATTAATTGGATCTCCGGTAAACCTCTGAATAACTTTTATTAAAGAACCTGCATGAAATGTAGTCATACAAGGATGCCCTGTTTGCATAGCTTGAAATACGATGGCTCCTTCTGGCCCTCTTACTTCTCCAGGAATTATGTATTCTGGTCTTGACCTGAGTGCAGCTTTTAATAGATCAAAAAGATCTACCTGCCCCTCTTCTGGGCCTGTAGTTTTTGTTAGTAATCTTTGCCAAACAGTGTGCGGTACTTGCATTTCAGGGGTAGCCTCAGCAGTGTATATCTTTTTATCTGGAGGAATAAATGGAATAATAGAATTCATAGTAGTGGTTTTGCCGCAAGCTGTTCCGCCGCATATAAAAAAACTTCGACCATATTGCAGGCAAAGCCAAAAATATGCTGCTATACCTGAGCTGAGCGTTCCCCATTTAATAAGTTGTGTTACACTAATCGGAGTCTCTGTGAACCTTCTAATAGTCATGCTGGGGCCTTTAAGGCTTATTGCATCACTGTAGATGATGTTTCCTCTACTTCCATCAGGTAGAATTCCATCAACTATGGGCCGTCCTTCACTTACAGGTGCGCCCATTTTTTCACCCAATTTTCTTGCAAAGCGGTGCCCATCATCTCTACCAATCTCCACATTAGTTTTAATCATCCCAAAGACCTTATGAATAAGATGGATTTTATGTCCAGTTACAATGTGAATGTCTTCTATGTGTGGATCTCTCATAAAACATTCTGTGAGTCCGCCACCTACTACATTTTTAATTAAAAAATATTCAATATTTTTCTTTTGAAAGGAAGTAGCTTTTATTATATCGCCACTTTTGGATTTTGTAAATTGACGTTTTTCTAAGAAATCTGGCTTGACTGCTTTTTCATCGATCAAAATAATCTCATCTATTAATTCTTGCAGTACTTTTTTTAGCTCTTCATCTGTAACAATACTCTCTTTTTTAGGAGCCAATTTAACTATTAATTTTTGTATTTCATCATGTTTTAATTGTTCATTTTTATCCAGTGTTGGCTCAATTGCGTGATATTCTGCCTCGTCCATATCTCTTGTCTTATAGATATGAATAAATATTGGACCCCGACCATGATAAATTAAATTGGGATATTCTTCATCTCTTACTTTATACGGCAACGCGGAATAAAATACTGGCTCATTCATTTTCTTTTTTACATCATCAACATATTTTTTCAAATGGGGATTTTTTTGAAGAACTTGGTCTCTTTCATTATCATTCATCTTTGGCATTTTCTTCTCCAAATTTTTCTAATGATTATTTTTTTTCTTAAATTAACAAATCTTTAAGTGCTTCCTTAATCCCCTCATTTCTAATGGCTAATTATCTTTATTTTATCATATTGTAATAGGTAGCCCGTTTACCCCTTCCCTATAGAACGTCCAGATGAATTGTACGAACTCATAATAATCAAATATTTTTTCTTCAACCATCCTCTCTAAAATATGCTTTCGTTGATCGTACTCTGTGTATATTAGCATTGGTTCTTCAAGTCCTGCCATTGGTGCAATCCGTTGTTCTAAAATATAACTATTTCTATTCGCCTTAAACATATGGGTGTCATCCATCGCATTCCACTCGAATGCCTTTCTAGACATGACACCATCTACTTCCTTGTTGTATCCTTCTATTTCATCTACAGAGAGAACTCGCCTGATTTTCTTTCCCTTCCGTTCAACAGCCATCTGTATTACCACAATATCCAAGTTGTCCATAAATGTTTTAGGTATGTTAATCGGATGCCCTGTAAAACGCTGTATAACCTTTGTTACTGAACCAGCGTGAAAAGTTGTAACAATTGGATGCCCTGTCTGCATAGCTTGAAAGACAACTCGACTTTCTGCTCCTCTTGTCTCACCAGGGATGATATAGTCTGGTCTCGATCTTAATCCAGCTAATAAAAGAGTCCCCTCATCAATATGTCCTTCTTTTGGACCTGTCGTTCTAGTTAATAATTGTTGCCAAACAGCATGAGGAAGCTTCACTTCAGGGGTGTTTTCCACAGAATATATTTTTTTATCTGGAGGAATAAATGGAAATATTGCATTTGCAGTGGTTGTTTTACCAGCTGCAGTTTCACCACAGACAAAAATACTTCGCCCATATTGTAGAGAAAGCCAGAGATAAGCTGCGATTCCAGAATCGATTGTTCCCCAATTTATCAGTTGGGTTACACTAATAGGTGTTTCACTAAACTTTCTAACAGTCATGCTCGGCCCTTTTAGACTTACATCTTTACTATGAATAATATTAACCCTACTACCATCTGGGAGGGTACCATCAGCAATAGGTTGCCCTTCACTTACAGGACTGCCGATTTTCTCTGCAAATTCTTGTGAAAATCTATTTGCCCATGATTTGTCGATATGAATATTTGTCTTAACCATGTCAAAAACTTTATGGATAAGATGGACGTTTTCTCCAGTTATAATATGAATATCTTCAATGTATGGATCTCTCATAAACGCTTCGAGAGGCCCACCACCAACAATGTCCTTAATTATGTCGTATTGGATATTCATCTTTTCAATGGACGTAACTCTTATCCTACCTCGGCTAACTTTTCCTATTTTGCCCTTGGATTTTTCGTCAACAACAGTTATTTTATCTATAACTTTTTTAATTGTTTTTCTTAAATCATCTTGAGTTTTAATATCTGTTTTGAGATGAGCTCTCTCATACAACATTTCAAGAATTATGTCGCGTTTTTCTTTTGTTTTTTTATCTAATTCAGGTGTAACAGTGTGATATTCTGGTCTTTCCATGTCTTTTGATTTAAAGACGTGTATAAAAACAGAACCTCTAGTGGTATAAATGATATTAGGGAATTCCTGCTCTTTTACATCTCGAGGAACTTTACTATAATATATTGGACTGCCCATACTTTTTTCAATTTCTTCAACATATTTTTTAAGATGGAGATTGTCCTTAAGCAGTTTTTCAACCTCTGATTTTTCTATCTCTGTCATATCTCCCACTTTTTAGAATGCCACTCCACTTGTTTCAATTGTTAATCCAACACTAGGTCTTACGGAAAACGTAGTCAATGGCTCGTATCTATGTCTGGCACCATTAAATTTCTCAAGATAAATATTATGAACTACACCAACACCGGGCATTGCCTCACGAGTAATTTTAAAATGAATATCAGAAATCATCTGAAATGAACTATGAATTCGTTCAGACCATTCATTGGGATTTCCTGTTACAACTATTATTTTTCCAGAGCCCTTTAATCTATTTAAAAAATTCGTTAATTCTATCATATTACTTTCATTTAGGCTTTCAATGAGAAGTGTTGATAATGAATCAATAAATATTATCTCAGGATCAAAGATTTTTTTACATGTAATTAGTCTTTCAAGAAACGTGCTTTTTGGTTTTGTTTCTGCTAGCATAACCTCGGTAGAAATAAAAAATAACTTACCGGTCATAACATATTTCCGGATATCATAACCGACTGAAGCAGTTTGTCTTAGAAAATTTTTTATGGTGTATTGTGTAGAAATATACGAACATGTAGAACCATTTTTTAAAAAACTATAACAAAATCTCTGGCAGAAAATACTCTTGCCTGTACCTTCTTTACCTTCCATAAACATTAAAGTTCCAAGGGGTATCTCCCTTCCAAATCTCTGAGCAAAACCATCTTTTTCCCCTTTTCGTTCTAATATTATGGATTTACCTGCCATTCGTTTTTACCCCATCCATATTTTCTTTAAATTGTAAATGTAAATTCATCCTCAATCCCTTGTGGTCCAACAACTCTCAATGTATGGCCTCCTGGTGATAAGCTTGTTTCTGCATATATCGTTGTATATTCTGAAGGTCTGATAGAGCTATCTGTAAAATTATAATTTGTTATATCGATAATATCTCCATCTATAAATATCTGAAATGTTTGGTTTGTCGTTGATAATTTGGTTCCACCAATATTCTTTAAATAAAAAATATAATCGCTGCCGGACGTTGGAATGTTATTTGGATCATTAATAATCTTAAATTCGGTATCAATTTGATCCTGCAATCTATCTCCCCTATCTGATATACTTACGCTAACATCTGTTGTTACTGCCATGAAAACACCTGAAATTGCACCAGCTACGATTAGGGATACAATAAAGAATATTGTATGTGTTCCGCTAAGACTAGATCCCATACTTTATTCCCCTCTTTTTAACTATACCCCTCACAATCAGAAATGACGTTCTCCGTAATAAATTTAATTCTTTCCGGTCCATCAGCAGATACATTTATGAATATATTCATTTCTTTTCTTATTTTATAAACTAAATGTAAACTCATCTTCATTGCCTTGAAGGTCGATAATTCTCATGGTATGATCTCCAAGCAAAATTTCACTATTATCGACATACATCATTACAACATCCCCAGGGTATATATGCTCCTCTGAAAAATTGTATTTTACTTCTGATATTATTATTCCATCAACTAATATTTGAAATGTTTCATTTGTTGTTATTATTCTTATATCGCCAGTATTTTTCAAATAGAATATATAATCGCTTCCGGACGTAGGGATATGATCTGGATCATTGATAATTTCAAAATCTGTATCAAGTTGATTCTGTAACCTATCTCCTCTTTCAGAAAGACTTGTGCTAACATCTGTTGTAACTGCAACTAATACACCTGAAACTGTACTGGCTAAAATTACAGATATGATAAAGAGTATTACATGTGTTCCGCTAAGGCTAAGTCCCATATCAATTTCCCACTCTTTTTTTACTATGTAATTGTATAATCATAATAATCTGATACGCCATTTATTGCAGCCACTTTCAATCTTCTTTGCCCAGTACCCGATAAGTTAGTAACATTGAAATAAACATTATTTCCAGGATAAATATAAGAATTTGAACAAGTAAATGGATGAAGCGTTCCATTTATTAAAATACTAAAATCACTGGTTTTTAATGTAATACTACCAGTGTTTTCCAGTGTAATACTAAGATCATAGTTCGATCCATTAACCGGGGTGTTTACATTGGTGATATCTATATCAGTTTGAATTTTGTCAATGATTCTATCTCTCATATCTTCATAAGAATCGCTTATATCTGTGACAGCAGGTAACAAACTTCCAGTAAAAGTTCCAATAACAACTAGTATTGAAACACCAATAATAGCAGCAGCAGCTACTAAAGAGAATCCCATCTGCATTTCACCTCCTTTTAGTAAGTGAGTGTATTAAAGTCCCCTCTGACTACTTGAGTTATAAATTAATAACCCAAAACAAGTAAATAAATATTTTTATTTTAGTTGGTAATTATCAACTTTTTTTATTATTCTAGATATTTCGTCATCAATTCTGTCTATAAAATGCTTGTCAAATTGTCTGCCTTTAAGCTTTTGTATAAATATAAGCGACTGTATGTGATCTTTTGATGGTAAATCAGTAACATCTCTCCTTACATTTTCCCCATCCTTTTTCTCTTCAGTTATGCCCTGAGAATAATCAATTAAACTAATTTTTGTGTCATGTGAGATCCATCCAATATCCACATAATAATCAAGTATATTTGAAAGATTAGGGTGCCCACATCTATCAATAAGATTTTGTAGCCATTTCATTAAAACTATAACGCTTTCAGGGTCATTTGGGAGTTCAGTTAATTTATCTAGCTCCCATTTAGGGTCAGTTCCTCTAATGATTTTAGGAACTTTTATGTCATCAGTTGTAACAATTCTATTTTTGCTTTCTGTGCCCTTTTCTATATTGGTCATTCTTTCTTGTAGTCTTCCTATGACGTCGATAAGATTTTGCATATTTTCGCCTGTGGTTATCTCAGCTGGTTGTTTTGTCTTTTTTGTAACTCCTTTTTCGGTCATTTGTCTGGTTTTAGCATATGACCGCATTATGTTTCTTATTATCTCTACAAGCCGCTCAAGTTGTTCTTTATTAATTTTTGCATTTTTCTCCTTTAACTTTTGTTCTAATCTTTTTGCTACTCTTGAAGGAATAATATTTTTAGTTGCCAGGATAGATAGTTCAGTTGCTAGATCAAAATCATCTGAATTTTTCATTTTACTATCTCCTTCATTATCAATCATACTCCTCACCTATTTCATATTCCAATCTTTTATGTTTTCTATAAATTCATCTATCGCTACATCAATTTTCCGATCTGCATTTATTTCACCAAATGATTTTTCAATTATTACATCTAAATCTTCTGCAGATAAATCCCCTAATTCTTTATTCATATCATCCTTTTTGTCAGTTGATGTTTTCCTTCTCAAAGTTTTAATTTCTGCAAAATTTGAACCTGTTCTTTCAGCAAAGGATTCTAGATCTCCCATTCTCTCTTTTATTTCACCGATTTCTCTAGTAAAATTTTCTAGTGCATCTATCCTTTTCTTTGTAACTTTTGAAAGCCCGACAAAAGGGTTCATCTGTTCCGACACAATTTCATATAAGCTAACTAGATCGTCAAGGTCTTTTAATACGCCGTCTACCCTGTTATTTAAAAGTGTTAATTCCTCTTGGTTCTTTTTTATCTGAAAATCAAAATCTTTTATACTTTGAAGTATTGCACGTTTCTGTTCTAAAGCTTCTCTCCCAGTAATCTCTTCGTCAAATGATATTTGTTCACCTTGGTTAGAATCTTCATTTTTTTCTTGTTGTTCTGTAGGATTCTTTTCTGAAGATTCAAGTTTTATCACTTTTCTTAGGCTAGCTATATTCTCTTTTGTTTCTTCATTGTCCTCATCAGTTTTAGTTGCATTATCCGTTTCTTCATGAGTGGAAACTGTATCTTCATCATCTGATTGATCTGCTAAGTCATCCTCACCTTTTTCCATCTTTAATTTTATTCATACCCCTCCTAATAATATGAACTCAACCAACACTATATGCTAACTATAAACTTGTATTTATACTGTTATTTATGGAGAGTGTCATCCTTCTCTGCAATGTTAGAATAAAATTTGTACTATTTATATTCTTGGGAACTGAAACAAATGTAAATAAATCAATATTTTTGGTTAATTTTGTAAAACAAAAAATTTTAAAGCAATTAAAGAATAGTGAAAACCGATTAATTCATGATTTTTAGCATAAGGATGTACTTGTTAAAGGAGAAAACAGGTAAATCGCTTGAGGTGCCGAATAAGGGAGACCATACAGGCTCAAATACTCGCGGTAGTAGTTTAGTGTTAAGTATAGATAAAACTGGGAGAATTACTAAATTTAACAAAGAATGTGAACGAATTTCTGGTTACACTAAGAAGGAGGTATTAAATCGATATATTTTTGATTTTTTGATACCTACTCGCTATTTTGATCAATGGAAAAATTTATTTGATTATTCTCCGGAAAATAAAGTGATAGAAGATTATAAACTTCCATTGTTGACAAAGCGAGGTAATGAAATCATGATCTGTTGGAGTAACTTTCATGTAAAAAATACCGAAGGTGTTGTTGTAGATATTAGTCTTGTTGGAAACTTAGTTAACTCCTTGGATGAAACAGATGAAAAATTGCATAAATATCCAGAATACGAAACAAAAGGATTTACAATTGAGAGTCTAATTAAAAATAAAAAAATTATAAGCCATGATGATTCTGATGAAACTATTGGAGATGTGGAACAGATAAATGCAGTCTTAGAACGGAAAAATGTGGCTTTGGAAAATAATTTACAGGCTCTAAAGGCTCGTCGAGACCAGTTTGCCGGTAAGAAAAGAAAGCAAAAATTTCAAACATACGATGACAAGATGCGTGAGTTAGAAGAACATGAGAATATCTTAAATAAGCTTGAGTCTAAACTTACAGAGGATAAGATAAAGATTAATGGGCAGGTAAATAAGTTTAAAAAATGGCGTGAAAAACTCGAATCTTTGGAGAATCAGCTCGAAAATAAACGAGAGGGGCTGTTAAAACTGGAGAGATCGCCTATTAAGCACGCTAGGGATACAAGTTATACTACTACTTTTAAAGTTAAAAAAGACGAAGAAGTTGAGGGGCATCGAGATCTTCTTGACGAAATACCTGATTGTGCAGCTATTGTTCAGAGAGGAATTTTAAAACAGGCTAATGATTCTTTTGCAAATTTGGTTGGTTATGATCCTGGTGAAATTGTGGATAAACGTTTATCTGATTTTATTGCCCCTGAAGGTTTTTCAGATGTTGAAAAGTACTATTTAAGTCGTCTAAAAGGCGTGGATGCCTCTGGTTATGAGACAGTTTTTTTAACTAAGGATAATACTAAAATATCTGTGGAGGTTAGTACTAAACCAGCTTTTTTTAATGGCCTTAAAGCTGAAATTGCGGTATTTAAAAAGTTGGAAAATAAAAAAAATGAATAAAAATAGAAAAAAATTAAAAAAAAGGTAAAGAGGAAGTTTTTAGGTTTCTCTCTTTTGTTTTTACCAGAGGTCAATTACTCTTGTTGTATATACTGATGGTGAGGTTACATCGTAGACACCGGATGATCCTACTTCTGGGAGTATTGAACCAGATATCGATTTTCTTACACCTAATCCGCTCTCATCAGGTATTATGGCAGTTAGATTCACCATTATGTATGCCCTATCTCCTTGATTCATCCCTAGAGTGTTTGTTATGGAACTGTCATAATCATGTGTTGCAATGAGTGCAAATTCACCTTGTGATAGATTGTGATATATCGTGTAGTTTGATCCAGCTGAGAGAGGTAAATGAAATACAGATTTATTATCAGTGTTGACATTTATGACTCGAGATGTGTTTAGCGTTAGTACACTTAGGTTACTGTTTTGTATTGATAATGTTATCATACTGAGATCTATATCTTTTGATCCAGCTCTTGGTCTTATAGCAATCACAAGGTATTCAATTTTTGTTTTTCCTTCATTTGTGTATCCAATTATATCTTCAATCATTAATCCAGATGATACTTCACGTATGGTTTGTGTTCCTACACTTTGTGCTCTTTGCTGTAATTGTTCACTGGTTTGAATTATAACACTTGCTGCTATTGCTGCTACTAAAATCATAGCTATAAAAACGATTAATGTACCAATACCAACTAATGCTTCTTCATCATTTTTAATATCTTTATGTTTTGGTCGTCGTTTACCTGGTTTTATTGCTACTATAGTGTTTATCCTTAGGCATCCTAATCCTTGGCTAGAATCAATTAAAATAAAACCATCTTTGTAGTCTACATCTTCAAGGATGCCTGTAACTACATTTGCTCTATCTTCTCCGGGTTCTTTAGTGACAATTTTACAATATTTGCCTATCAGCCTTTCCATGTATTTTTTTTCCATGCTTTACACCACCTTTCTTTCCTTTCTTGCATTTCATGCCAACATAAGGCATGTTAATGCATTTCATGTATACTGTTCTCAAGTGACACTATATAAAGCTTCCCCGTTGGATTGTCAAATGGAAAAAAAGGCTGGATCGTAAAAATCACAATTTGACATTTTACAAATTAAAGAGGCGTTTAAAATGACTTATAAATGTGTTTTTGCACTGTTTAAACCATATTTTATCCATAAAGGTAATAATTGTATAATAAAGTTTATATATTATTTATCCTTAAATTTATCCTGTTGAAAACAGTGATAAAATGGGTAAATCAATAATAACAGGAGTAACTACTGTAATACTATTTATTTCTCTACTCTTAATAGGGATTATTGTAGCCTCAGTTATATCAGGCCAGACCTTAGGTACAACAACAAATCACAATTATAATCAAATGATAGAAGAAACTTTAGATGAAATATCCACATATATACTTATAAAAGATCAAAATGGAAAATTCCGCGAAATCGATGGTGAACAAAGAATAGACAAAATTGCATTATATATAACTCCACTGGTTTCTCAAGAAATTAATATGTCACAACTCACTATTCAATTAAACAATGGAGAAACTGTAATGATTCTGGTATATGATGGAAACGCAGAGAATTTAGAATCAAAATCTATATTTGGTCATCCAATTTGGAATAATATGAATGGGAATAATTTTGGTTTTATTTCGATTATTGATTTAGATGAATCATTGGTAAGTTATGATACATTTAACGATTGTTCAGATAAAGCATACGTAGTTTTCAAATTACCAGACGATATGACTCTGGGTAAACATGAAAAATTAGCAGTTTCTCTATTTCCCTCAGTGGGAATAACAAGAACAACAATCTTAAAAGCGCCTTTACCAATGACCTCGGTAATTACTTTTGAATAAATACTTATTAGCCTTCTCCGGTATCTTCGATTTTTTTCGTCTTAAGCTCACCATTTGCCATATCTAAACTACGATCAATTTCGTCAATTAGCTTGAGCTTCTCACTTAATGATTTATCAGGTTCCCCCATGATTTTTTCTGTAACCTCTAGTTCTTTTTGTTTTTTCACTAGCTCAGTTTGAACCAAGTTTAAATCAGATTTGTTCTCTTCTGTTTTACTATTTATGTTATCAAGTTCGCTGGTTTTTAACTCAATAAAATTATCCAATTTTTCTAGTTCTACTTTCTTATCTTTTAAAATACTATCTATATGTTGTATCTCATCACTTCTATTTTCCATATCCGCTTTAATTTTCATCAGATCATTATTATTAGCATCTCGTTCTCTGTCAGCAATCTTAAGCTGAGTATAAACCTCTTGAAATTTGCTATTTAAGTTATCTAACTCCTCTTGCTTTTGCTCCAATTCAGCTTGAATCACTGCGACTTTCGATACATCATTTATAACCATTATCGATCCTGAAAATTCACTATTACCATCAAATAAAGGAATCTGAGAAATATCTGTCAAAGATCTATTACCCTTTTCATCTTTTATGCAAACAGATCTGACAGTAACAGATTTTTTCTCTTGCTGACATTGACTCTTTGCGCCAACTAATCTTTTATCTTTCATAAAATCGATTTCAAAAAAGCTCTTACCTATTACTTTATCTGATTCTAAGCCAAGCATTTCTTCTGCTTTTTTATTCCAGCTAGTTACAACATCTTCATTATTTATAGTTATTATAGGTGATGGTATTGTATCTTTTAAATTCTGAAGATGAGAAACTAGTTGATTTTTTTCTATTTCTAGTTGATATTTCTCTTCTGTTTTATTTTTTATCTCTAATCTATTAAGCTCTAGCTCTGCAGACCTAGTATCCAATTTTCGTTGTCTTTGTTCTAACTCAATTTGTAGTTGATTAACAACTTTGTTCTTCTCCATCATTGACATTTGGCTTTCTATTAGCTGTTTTTTGATGTCCTCGATTATGTTGTTTCTTGTTTTTAGGTCTGTGTTCATTGTTTCTATTTCTTCTGTTTTTGTTTGTATTTCTGTTGTTATTTGTGTTATTTTGTCTTGTTGTTTGTTGAGCAGGTCGTTTCGGTGTTCTAGGTCTTTTTGTCTTTCTTCCATTTCTTTTTGTAGTTGTTGTAGGTCTTGTTGTTTTTTGTATAGTTCTTGGTCTATGGTTTGGAGGTTTTGTTCCATTTGTTGGATTTGGTCTTTTAGTTGGTCGTTAGCTTGTGTTTTTTGGATTACAGTTAGTCGGTTGTCTGTTAGTTGTTCTTTTATTTCTTTGATTATGTTGTTTCTTGTTTCTAGGTCTGTGTTCATTGTTTCTATTTGTTGTTGCTTATTATCAAGTTCAACCTGCAAATTATCGATTCTTTGTAGGCTATCTTGTAATTTCAATTGACTTTTCTTCAATTCTTTTTTCGTTGGTTTCGTCTTCTCTTTTTCTAGTTCTTCTTGAATTTGTGATATCTCTTCTTTTTTACGGTTTAATTCGTTATCCTTTAACTCAAAGTCCTTTAACGTTTCATCTAAGTGTTTCTGTGTCTGTTCGATTTCACTGGTTTTTTCACCTAATGTCAACTTCATTAACCCAAGTTCTTCATTTTTTGTCTCTACCATTTTTTGAAATTTGTGTAATTTATTATTCAATTTTAATACAGTTGCTTCTAATCCCTGTTTTATTTGTTCCATTTCTGTCTCTAAGTGATTAGCAAAATTAGATTTTTCCAATAATTGAAGATGATCTTGTGTTAGTTGTATACTTATATCTCTGATTATGCCGCCTCTTGTTTCTATTTCTTGCTGTCTGCGTTCAAGATCTGCTTGTAGTTCAATAATAATTTGATGTTTTTCGTTTAACTCTCCAGTTTTTGTTTGTATTTCCGTTGTCATTTGTGTTATTTTGTCTTGTTGTTTGTTTAGTTGATCATTTCGATATTTGAAATCTTTTTGTTTTTTGTCTAACTCTATATCTATTGACTCTTGTTTTTGTTTCATTTGCTGAATTTGATCTTTTAGTTGATCATTATCTTGAGTTTTTTCTGTTAGTTGTTCTTTGATTCCCTCTATCTTTTTAGTTTTTCTTTCTAATTCTGATTTAATTTGTTCGGTTTCCTCTTGTTTTTTATCTAGTTCTTTTTTCCCAAATTCTAACTCTCTAAGTCTTTTCTCTAATTCAGTTTGTAAAAGTTGTACATCTTTATCATTTGGCTTAAAGTTCATTTTAGCTAGTTCCAGTTCTTTTTGCATTTGTTCCTTGTTTGATTGTAATTGCTTTATAGTCCCAGTTTTATATTCGATTTCTCTCTTGCTTTTTCCCAGTTCTCTTTGTAATTCTTCAATTTCTTGTTCACGCATTTCGATTTGCCTTTGCTTTTTCTCTAACTTTATCTGTATTCTTCCATTTTTTTCAGTATCTCTCTCAAAGTTCTTTAATGTACTAACTAAATCTGTTTCTTTGGAACCAAATTCTTTTTCTGCTTTTTTCTCTCTCTGAAACTCTTTCATTTTATGTTGAGTAATATTCTGTACAAATCCGATTTCTTCGCCTTTCTCATTCTTCTTTGTCTCAATCTCAAAAGATAAAATATCTCCCTTGTTGGTTTTTAAATCAAGCGAATAAAATGGAGTTTCTCTTCCAAGTAACTTAGCCAGCTGCCGGTATGTTGCCTGTTTTCGAGAATTTTCTGTAAGGAAACTAGATTCCTGAAGAGACGTTTCTAATAATTCGTTTTTAATATATCCTAGCCTTTTACAGAAAGCATCATTTACATTTATAATCCTTCCTTTCCTATTTAAAATAAAAATAGGCTTATCGCTACTCAAGTAAAAAGAATAAGACTGGTCATCTAGATTTTCATTATCTTCCCAATTCATTTTATCAAAGCTTTAGCCTAGGTCTCTCCTCTACTCTCCCCAGATTTCATACAGTCTCGGCTATAGTTTATTCCTTAGCAATTAATTTTTCCGCAGCTGACTTTAATTCATTATACTCATCTAGTAACTGCTCAAAGCGCTCCTTCATATCATCGTATTTTTGCTTATAAGGGTTTTCAATTTCTTCAGCAAGTATGACATTGCTATCATCTTTAGTATTTTTAGGTTTACTTGAATAATGACCTCTGTTTTCATTATCCATTTGAACAATGATTTGCTTACCTAGTCTTCCAAATGAAGTGGCATCTAATCGTTTTAGAAGATCTTTGCATTTTTTAATATTCACATCAAGAACATTTACCTTGCGCCGATGATTTGTTATATGCTCTGAAAATTCTCTTCTGTCAATATCTTTTATCAACCTTTTCTCTGTTAAATCCATTAAACTATCTTTCAATGCTAGACGTTGTTTTTCTAAAACTTTCAGACGTTGATGAAGAAGTTCTTTAAGAGAAACAGCCTCGTCAATATAATGTACCATTTGGTCATCATGTTTTACAAATATATTATATAACTCTTCATTAGAAATTGTATCATCGTCAATGAGTGTTGTAAGTTCAGGGGATACTTTCTCCTTGAACTCTAATCGCTCTAAGGTTTTCAATGAATTTATATACCAACTTTGAATAAATATCAATCCTTCTTTGTGTTCATCGAATTGATCAACTGGAAAAGACATTACAGAGTCAGATTTTTCATCTTTTATTTTAAATCCAGTAAGATTTTTCTCCCCGTCATAAATCATATCAAAAACTGTTCCAAGTTTTTCACCAGTGTCTTCAAGAAATACTGGTTTGTCTTTCATATCCTTTGATTTAATTATTTTCTTCTTTTTGTGGCTAGGCCACTGTTTTTTCTCGTCTTCTTCGAGGATATCTAGTTCTTTTTCATTTGATATTTTATCTTGAAAAACCTCTGTTTTTTCTTTATTTAGTTCAATTTCAACATTTTCCTTTTCTATTTCTCTGTTTTTTTGTTTATCTTTTTTGTATTTTAAAGAATTTTCTTTTTGAGCATTATCTTTCTTTTTATATCTTATACCGATTTTTTTTCTCTTTTTTATTTTTCTTTCTAAACTTGTAACACCATTTTTGGCAATCTGAATTTTTTTGTCTTTTTTAAAAAGAGCCATCCTCAGATACCACCTCTGGCCTTACAGGTCACAGCTTCCCTCCAATGAAAGTAATGGGTCTTTCCGTTCTTTAACATTTTGGATAAGATGTACTATACTCCAGGATACTAGTGATAATGGTATCAGAAGTACGGCTAGTAATAGTAGATAAATTCCAATTGTTCCTAATGTGAGAGCCATTAATTCCATCATTGTTTGTTCTTTTGATATTATTACTAGGTTTGATTGAATTATCATATGGGCTATTGCAAGTACCATTGTTGTTAGAACTGCTAATACAATTTTGCTTCTAATTTTGCAACTTATAAGATAGGCCAATAGCCCAGCTATTAAAACAGCAATAAACATTGCTAGTATTTGGTCTTCTAGAAAGTATAATATTGGTATGATTACTAATGCGGCTAGGATGGGTTTTCCTGTTGATGAGAAAACAGTTTCTTTGAGTTTTATATCTGAAAAATTTATTCGCGCAATCCATATGAAATTCCTCCCAATTGTACGTTTTGTGTTTTCTTTTGCTCTGGTAACCCTTTTAACTACATTTTCTTTAAGGATAAGTCGAGATGGATGTCGCCATGATCTATCTACAGCCCAGATGACTATTTTGTCTCCTACAAAAGTGATTGATATTAACAAAAACAAAGTGATTGTTGTTAAAATTATTGCTGATAAGAGATCAAGGATGAATACTGTAGCTTCAGCATTCAAATTTATTAAATTTTGAATGAAATCGTCAGGAAATATAATCCAAAAAGGTGAAGAATACAACATTATTTCTCCAACATATGATCCATTTTGTGTCTCATTAGAAGCTACTGCTTTTACACTAGTTGATTTTGTTTCTCCCCTTTCAAGCTCAAAGGTTTGTCTTGGAATATATTCACTTATTTCTCCACGACCAAAAATTATTCCCTTTATATGCATTGTCCCTGGGTTTATCAACGGTATATCTTTTGGAAAAGATTCTCTACCCGGTTTAATTCTTCCAAATTCTATGGCACCTCCAGGGTCATCAGCATTGATACCTACTGATGCAGAAATAGAATCATTTGCAAAAGTGTGAATAACAGTTAAAAAAATAATGTATGCTATTAGAAAAGTAATTATTGTTCTCTTTAGTTTTAGTGGTTTGCGACCAAATATATTCAAATGGATTTTTTCTTTAATTGTTTTTGCTTTTTCAGGTAAAATAAATATTAATATTACTAGTATAACAATCGAAATTGTTAATGGTGCAAAAATACCAGCGTAGCTTATTGGATCCTTTGATGATGTAGGTTGCGATAACGAGTCTAAACCTTGATTTATCCAAAGTCCAAGAAAACCAATAAATGGTATTTTTAATGGCTGTTGACCTATAGATAATATCTTCCCCATTAGATTCTCTTCTCTTATGTATGGTTCTGGTATGTGTGGTCCTGCTTGGTCTGTCCATTTGTTATTATCTCCTTTTGTTTCTAAACGAATTTCGCCTTTGCTATTTGTTATTATATTTGATACTCTGTGAACAAGGATTTTTTCATCTGGCCAGTGTACGTAGCTTTTAAAAACCACTACGTCTCCAGTTTTGATATCTTCTATTTTTGTGGGCGTCCAAGCAACTACATCTCCTTCTATAAGAGTTGGGCTCATTGAATCAGAGGTGACTAAATCTATTGGGAATGGCGTTCCAGCTGATACTGATAGGAAACGAGCTATGATTAAAATTAAGGTTGCAAGGAAAATAACATTACCAATAATGGATGTTATCCTGAATTTAATGTATCATCCCATCCCAATTGCATACGTGTATATATTTTTGGATATATTATATTTGTGCTAAAAACAAGTGTTTACAATATTTATAATATAATTGACGAATGTGATTGGGTTATGTTTCTAGCTAGGCTTTGTAATGTTCGATGTAGTACCCTTCTGCAACGAACTCAATTTTATCATAAGTTTTTGGTAATGTAAATTCAAGGTAGTATTCATCTCCCTCTTTCAAAATAAGATAATGATCATCTGAATATCTCAGAAGTTGCCTATTTATTAATGATGTAAATGATTCTTCAGTTAATGGCTTTGAGATTGATAATTGAGTTTTAATATTATCTAATTCAACTATCTGGCCATCATTTATTCTAAGATAGATGTGATCAAGGTATGTTGTCTCATCAAGCTCCTCAGTGATTTTCAACATCACCTTTCCATCGATTATATCTATTTTTCTAGTAATGTCTATAAGCTGTGTGTATTTATTATCAAGTGCTATTGCCCCTGGTATAAAATCTGAAAGTTTTCTGAATTCTTTATCTCTAAATAAATAAAGGAAAGGCGAAGCTGATGGAGTGTAATTCACTTCCACGTAGACTTGTGTGCAGTTACTATATTGATAGTCGCGTCCTATTAAGGCTACGCCAACTTGAAGTTGATCTATTTCAGTCCATGTCCAGTTGGAACTAGTAAATGGGTTTGTATCATGGTTCCAGCTATAGGTTACATAGCTAGTGGTTAAAGTAACAGACGTATCGCTGTCATAAAAGTCCCTTGCCCCACCATTATACATAGCCGGTTTCATATCATTATCGACTGGTGGACCACCACCGGTGCCATATTTTGTACCAACTAGATAAATAGTGACATTATTGATATCGCCAGTTTCAGTGGTATGAGGTTGGAGAATGTAGGTATCATTAATGTAGGTGGCTTGATCGTCTGTGTATACAAAATCGGTATCTCCATTGTGTGTTTCCTCATCAACAGATTGCCAATTTGGATTATCCGGCACGCCGAGAGGTCCATTTGCTAGCTGTTCAGATTGCCCCGTGTTAATCGGTCTTATTGTTAGAGTTTGTGGCGGGGTTGTTGTAAAGTTATATGTTCTATTTGCCCATGCTGTGTAATCTGTGACATTTACACTCCACCAGTATTTTGTATTTGGGCTGTCCATACTTTCATTTGTTTGACTGTATGTTCCGTTGTAAACAGAATCATTATATCCAATTAATCCCCAAGATCCTGTCACATTAGTATAAAAGGTAACATTCATGGCGTCAATGTTAGTATCGTTTACTTGTATTGACAAAGTTGGAGTTATACCTTGGCCAGTTGCACCATCACTTGGACTTGGGCTGCTTTGTGTTGGTGCAACGTTTTGTATTTCTTGACCACCAAATGCTATGAATAAACTTGGGGAACTAGTTGTGTTATATGTTGCGTTTATCCAGCTGGTATTACGAGCGATTTTTGAGATTCTAACTTCATCAATCTTTCCATCCCAATATTCTGGATCAGCTGAATTGTTTTCTCTACCAATCATCAAAGGAACTGATTGAGTTGATGGATTTGATGCGACTGCATCAGCTGTTCCTTCTGAGCTACTATTAACATATAATCTTAGATTACTTCCATCATTTATTCCCACCACATAGTGCCAGCCAGTTGATGTCAAGTCAGTATTACCATTAGCGGTCTCAGTTCCGCCACCTGAGTTACTAAATGTTACAACAGCAATACCATCAGTTGTATTTGAATATAAGGCAAAGTTTCTATCTGTGGAATCATCGATTTGTTTATTGATCATAAAATGATGGTCAGATTTATCATCTAATGTTACCCAGCATTCAAGACTGAATGAACTAAGATTAAAATCAGAATGATGATTTTCATCCATATAATCTGCATCTCCTTCTAAATCATCAGCTCCATTTGCAATACCAGTTGCGTCAGTATCCGAATCACTGTCTGTATCATGGAGTGTTAAATCATGGTCGTTAGATGTTGAATCGTTATGGTTTTGCCCATTAGATGGTGCATCATGAAGATGCCATATTCCAACAAAATTACTATCCCATACATTTGTTACGTCCTCTCTATTTGCAGTACATACTGTGTTTCCATAATACATATATATTGTTGTATTTGTTGAAGAAGATAGACTTGTAACATTAACCCAAGCAACAAGTTCACCGTTACTATTATCATATTTTTCAATTTCATGTGCCAACTTATCTGTATATGAGCCATTCATCCAATCAACAGTAGTAATCATAAACATGATATCATTACCACTTGAATGCGCGTTATTTTTAAGATCGTCATCGGTAGTACTAATTAGAACCGGAAAGTTAGTAAGATCTTCATCAATCATTGAAGCATTTATCCATATTTGCTTTCGATAACTCCATGTTTTTAAAATCCCTTCTTGACTACCAAATGTAGCAAAAGTTGTTGGGCTATTTGTATTATAATAAGTTGTATTTATCCAGTCAGCACTTCTTGCTGTATTAGAAATACGAAGTTCATCCAAAGTTCCTGTAAGGTACTCTCCAATTTTTAAGTCGTTATTATTTGTATTAATGCTACTTGAGTAACTAGTGTCATCTACTTCGTCTCCATCTCTATATAACCTTATTGTTGAACCATCATAAGTTAACACAACATAATGCCAATTAGTATCAATTGAACAAGTTGCACTATTGCTATTAATATAACCATATACGGTAGTGCCTCCAGGATTCATTTCAAGTGAATAAGCATTTTGTCCTTTACTTATAATTTCTTTATTTGCTCCAATCGTTGTAAAATGATATGTTGCATTAGTCCACTCACCCTGACTGTCATTTACACAAACTTTCCAATAATAAGTTTGACTGTTTGAAGAAAAGTTTGAGTCAACATCTGCTTGGGAATAGGTTCCATTGGTTTTTGAATAATTTGTACCAACTAAATTTGGACAACTACTATCTGCTCCCCAGTACCATGTGATATCCATCTGTAATGAATCACTGTGATTTACTTGAATTTCAAGAGTCGGATTCAAACTTACTCCGGTACTTTCATTTGAAGGATTTTCATTTGATAATATGGGTTTGTTGTTTGTAGTATTGCTACCACTTTCATTATCATCTGACCACTCATCAAGTGTTGGGTTATATGTCCAAGTTGCATAGCTCCATGCTTGATAATAATAAATGACTCCGGCTGTTAACCCGGCGTCTTCATAATTAGAGCCGCTGTCATTATAAACTTCTATTCCTTCACCTCTATCCCAACTTGTTACCCCACTTTGATTTCTTTCAATATAAGTTGTATTAGCACCATCTCCCGCGGTCCATGTTAGATAAATAACTGATGAGCTATTTGTTTGGATATTTAATGTTCCTGATACTGTAGCATTTGGTTTTGTTAGAAATGTTAGTTCAATCCCAGTTGAAAAACCTCCACTATTGTTTGCCCATGCTGTAAAATAATATAGTTGTCCTGGTATTAAATCACTTGAATTATTACTAAATGCATTTCCTTCTGAGACTGTTCCAACAGTAATATTTGTCGAAGTTCCACCAGAAGTTGTATCTAACCAAAAACCACAAGTTGTAGTTCCATTTCCATCATCATTTAATAATCCATTTAGAGTTGCATTTGTTTCTTCAACGCCTGTTGCAGCATTTGTAGTAACAGTTGGAGAACCCGCACCTGTAGTAAAATGATATGTTGCATTTGTCCAATTGCACCCGTCTGTTAAATTTATACTCCAATGGTAAGTAACTCCAGGATCACTAAAGTTTGTATTTGTTTGTGTTATGTTTGTTCCTGTGCTTATACTAGTATTGGTTGCGAAGTCTACCCATGTCTCTGAGCTGTTGCTTCTCCATGTCGCTGTCATGGTGTCGCTGTCTGCATCTGTACATATTACATACAAAGCAGGCGTTGTAGTTATACCTGTGCTTTGGTTTACTGGTGATTCTCCGCTTTGTGTTGGTTCACTGTTTGTAGTGAAGTGATATGTCTCATTACTCCAACCTCCTTCTCCATCTGTTAAATTTATACTCCAATAGTATGTAGTTCCTGGGTTGCTGAAGTTGCTGTTAGTTTGAGTAATATTTGTATTATTTGCTATACTATTATTTGAGGCAAAATCAACCCAAGCTCCTGAGATGTTGCTCCTCCACGTTGCATTCATTGTGTCTCCGTCATTATCTGTACAAATTACGTAAAGTGCGGGTATTGGACATATATTCAAACTCTCATTAGTTGGACTCTCGCCTGATTGTGTGGGTTCATTATTTGTAGTTTGGTTTGTACTACTATTTTCATCTGACCATTGATGAATAGTAGGATTATAAGTCCAATTAGCAAAGGTCCAAGCTTGATAGTAGTATCGTAATCCTTCTAAGAGACCTGTATCTTCATAGTTCGTCCCACTACCATTATAAATTTCAGTACCATCCCCTCTAGCCCAAACAGTAACGTCACTTGCATTCCGTTCAATGTATGTGGTGTTATATCCTGTTCCACCAGTCCATGATAGATAAATCATTGATGTGCTATTTCTCTGCGAAATAAATGAACTAGGTACGTTTGGTTTTGTAAGAAATGTCATCTCTGAGCCATTAGCAAATCCTTCGCTATTGCTGGCCCAAGCTTGATAGAAATAGATCTGACCTTGGCTAAGGCTCTCATTATTATTACCAAACTCTGTATTGTTTGCTATTGTTCCCACACTAAAGTTTTCGGAATAAGTTCCTGAGCTTGTTCCAAATCTAAATCCACAGGTTGTATCGGCACTACCATTGTTTTGTAAGTATCCTCTGAGTGTTGCATTTGTTTCCTCTATTCCTATAGATGCATTAGTTGTGACCGTAGGTGCTGATACTGTTGTTGGATTATAGTAACAACTTGCATCATCACTGCTTGGAGCAAGCTCCATATTACTTGAGTTATCCTCTGCTATGCTGTAAAATTCATAATATCCAGTTCCGTTTGGAAAATTGAAATTCCAGGAAGCTGCAACCCATGGATCTGTATCGGGATTGCTTGCATCGTTCCATTTAGTCCACCCCTCTCCTGCGAAATGTTGTGAGAATGCTACAATACATACTCCTCTATCATCATGCATTGCATTACCGCCATCTTCTCCATTTGCCTTTAATAAATAATTATAAGTGTTTGTGTTTAAAACACTATTGTTATCAAACATTATTGCGTATCCTATATCTGGACCCTCGGAATTTCCCTTATTGTTCCAACTACATATTCGATTTGCGCCAGTTTGTTTGCATGCAGTTGATGCAGCTCCAGTCTTGACAGAAAGAGCTTGGTATTGTATTGCAGCGGCCCATGGGTCATTAGGGGGATCACCTGAACCGTCATGTTCATATCTACCCCCCCAAAATGTTATAACGGTGCCATTAAACGTTGGATTATAACCACTTGCATTTCCTAGTTCAGTCCATGTACTATGAGGAATTTCGGTATTTGCAGAAGTTTGGTTATATGTGTAATTAAAAAATGCACTAAGATTCAATATAAAAATTTGACTGGATTGTTTATCATGAACATTATCCCCACAGAAATCTAATCCATACGTTTTTGAAGGCACAGCTGGTGATTCTAAAACATAAATTAAACTAAGCACCGATTCGTCATTTGAAGATTCTCCATCTCTTTCGACTGCTGTTTTTTCAGTTTTTACCGCGCCTGTATCTTCCGTTAATCTCATCATTAACAAATCATCACTAACAGCATCGATTTCACATCTACTTGTACCCATAACAAGATAGTCACTACTCCCATCTGGAGTGAATGTAATGCTGGCACCAGATGTACTCCAGCTATCATCCATATCATCCGATACTGAAGTATCATCATCATACCAATAATCAGAATTTTCAGTTAAATTGTCAAGTGGAATAGCCATTAATGATATTTCATCGAAATAAACATTCAACACTGAGAGTGCATCTTGTGTTGCGTATAAGTCAATATCTTCTTCACTAACAGCAGTCCAATTGATAAATGTAAAATAAACCCAAGCTGAATTCTCATCACTAGGACCAGATTGTTGCTCATGAGTCTCTGTAAAAACAGAACCTCCATGCCTTATTCTTAGTCCTGCTACACAATCACTAAGATCATCATCTGCTCGAGCATGAGCTGAAGCAACAAGTAAATATTCATCTCCAACTATAAAATCGCCAGAATCCAGTGTTACTAGTGCTTGTGGACTTCTTCTTTCTACTGTTTGTTCGGTATTCTGCTCAGCATAGATTACTCCAATTTCGTCAGTTTCAGCAGTAAAATTATCGCTAGAGTATCTATAATAAAGTGTAACATTTTTTAAACCAGATTCACTATCACTTGCTGTTGCAGTTATTGACAAAGGCGAACTTGTTTGCTCATAAGGAGAGATAGTATCTATACTTGACGTGGGTATGGTAGTATCAGCTACAGTTGTAAAATGATATGTTTCATTATTCCATTCTCCTTCACCATCAGATACGTTGACACTCCAATAGTATTTTGTATTGTAACTACTAAAGTTTGAATTAGTTTGTGTAATGTTTGTATCTGGACTAATACTATTATTATATGCAAATTGAACCCAGCTTTCTGATGAGTTACTCCACCATGTTGCATTCATAGTGTCACCATCCTCATCAGAAACTATTACATATAACGCAGGAGTCACACTTACCCCAGTACTTTCATTAGTCGGTGATTCTCCACTTTGTGTTGGTGCATAACTAATTGAAATAGTAATAGTATCATTATCAGCTTTACCATAATTATAAACATTATCCCTTGCCCAAACATAATAAGTATTAAGTCCTTCAACACCAGTATCAGTATCTTCTCCATCATTCCCAGCATCTTCATCAGGAGTTGCATCACCGATTTCTGCAAAATGTGTATCTATTCCACTGCCACTCCCATCACTTGAAGTATCCCATGTGAAATATATTTCTGTATCATCATCTATTTCACCTTCATCCTCATATCCATCTGGTCTGCATTGAGCATTTGTTGTAGCAGTTGGAACTTCATCGTCTCTTGTGCAATCAACTTCTATTCCTGCAGCAGTTACATCAGAGCCTCCTGAGCATATTCCTTGTATTGCTACATCCCAATCGGCATTTGTCTCAAGTGTTTTATCATCAGCGGGAGTATATGCTGGAATTGAAAATGAACCAGAACTAATTGTATTATCTTTATAGGAACTACCTAAATCATCAGGGGTTCCATCCTCATCTGTATCATAAAATAGTTGAACCTCAGTAGACCCACTACAAATATCATCATATGATGAATCAAAAGTCTGTGATGAACCTTGATATTCAACTGTACCAGTTGCTGTTACTGGATATCCGCCATTAAAAAAATCATTATCATTAATTTGCCCGGCAGTTCCTCCATATTCATAATTATCATCAATTGATAATGTTAATGAAACAACTTCTATGTCGTTTTCAAATGTATATGATCCTGCTTCATAGGTAATATAACCACATGTATACCCTAATTCATCATCAGTCCATGCAACTACATCATAGTCAAAATCATCAGCGAGAAAATCCCAATCTGGGATAAACTGCCATGTTAAACGGTAACCTCCGGTTATTGCAGTTTCTGTTACACTACATCCAGTTATCGATACATAACTTGAGCCAGCATAAATTGTAAAGGCATTTGTATCAACATTATAATTTAGAGTAAAAGAGGATAAACCAGCAGATATTCTAAGCCTACAATCATCTACATATGAACAACCTGTACCACTACATCCACCATCGATATGCTCTGTTATAATCGTAGTTGATTTTTTCCCGGCAAACAGATTTGCAGCACCAGAGATATATTCTGCTGCGGCTTGGTAATCAAGTTCAACATATGGCGTTTTACTACCAGAACTATAATCATTTGAATAATATTTTGCAGCATAGCTTGTTGATCCTGTTTCTGAACTATCCCTTATCATCCAGCCATAAGTTGTAGTTTGCAAAACTCTGGATTGAAAATTGGATGTAACATCCCAATCTTTATATTCATAAGTACTACCAAGTACCCTCCCATCAGTATATGTTGTTGCACTATTTTGATTATCCCAATCTAATTCACTACCTTGTGCAGTTGCAGCACATCGAGCTCCTTCTACCCACTGTGAAGGAACGGCACTTACAATATAACAATTGTGTGTTCGACTTGCGGGACTAGATCCAGAATATCCATAGTAATATACATTTAAGTCTGCATCATCTATTCTTGCATTAGTTAAATAAGAAGGTATACCTGAACTAGAAACATCAATAAACATACGATTTATTTGCTGTTGAGAACCTAGAATTCCATGTTTTGGATCTACATACATATATGTACAAGTACCATAATTATAGCCATTATAATACTCACTTACAAAAGAGTCATAATTACAATCTAGTTCATAACCTGCCGTATCAAGAGCATAATAATCTTTCCCCTCTGTAAAAACACCCTGCTGCCAACCAGAATAATCAAAAGGCTCTAGTGTTTTATTGTTTATTATTGCGTTATAAATATCTAAACGAGGATAATTGATACTAAAATTTTCATCATAATAAATATGATTTATTGGTTTACCAGTACTTTTTAATCGATAACTTAATTCATTCGGATCTAAATCATTTTGTTCTAGAACAAGTAATGCAGCCGCTGAAACATGTGGAGCACTGAATGATGTTCCTCTTCCTATGCCAGTTGGCGTTTTAATTTTAACTCCTGGTGCAAACATATCAAGTGTTGGATTAACATTAGAAAAACTAGCAACATTATCTGAACTACCAGTTGCGCTAACAGAAAATACCTTAGATCCACAAGATGGTGATTTTAGATATGTATCTCCATCATTTCCTGCTGCTGCTACAACAAATATTCCTTGATCAACTGCATCATTGCTCATCTCTGCAACAAAATCACCATCACAAAATCCATCACAACCTCCTTGGGAACCAATACTAAAGCTGATAACATCTGGATTTTGTTCAATACACCATTCAATTGCTTCTAAAACATCAGATTCGTAACCAATACCGCTAGCGCCTATTACTTTTGCAACAATTAGTTCTGCATCAGGTGCAATACTCTTTATAATGGAAGCAACTTTAGTACCATGCCCATATTCATCATCTGGAATATCATCATCATGAACAAAATCATAGCCATAGCTATAATTAACAATTGAAGAATCAACGCCTGTATCAATAATGCATATTTTTTTACCCACTCCTGTAACATTAAACTCATTGATAGCCTCAGTGTATCTTATAATGGGTAAGCTATGTTCTAATAAAGTTGTATAGTTTTTATCAGGAAAAATTTCTGAAATGTCATTGTTAAACTTAATCGTATCATAAACTGATTTATTTATTACTCCTGAAATATATCCTTTTGATGATATCTCTGATTTTTTAATAAAACCGTCCTCTTCTAGTTCGGATACTTTTTTTGTAAAATTTTTCTTATCTTTATATTTAATAATTACTTGAACATTATCAATTTGCGATATTTCTTCAGCCACTTCCGACGGTAAACTTAATGGTTTATTAAAATAAATTTCATCTTTCCGCCAATTTTCAAAATACGATTGGTTATTAACTTTATTTTTCAAATTTATAAATAAATTATCTAATACTGATTTGTTAACAAGGCCACTAAAATTTTTATAAGTATATCCATTTTCATTATCAGATATTAGAAACAAAGATGGATATGAATCAATACCATAATTAGTAAATAATGAAGGATTTTGATTTTTATTTATATAAATTATTTCCAATTCGTTACTATATTTTTTATTTACATCAATCAATATATCATCTTGAATTTTACAAATATCGCAATTGTCAGTAAAAAAATACAACAATACTGATTTTCCCAGATTTAAATTATTTTCAATATCTAACTCAATATTTCTTACATCTGAAATTGAAATTATGGAAAAACCTTCATTCTTGCATACTGTAATATTATCAATAAGAATTTTAATATCTGAAAATCCATAACTTGAAAGAAATTCAAAAGCTCTTATTTTATTAAGGTAGTTTTCGCCATAAATGATTACATTATTATCCTTATAATCTTCAAGCCTACTTAATAAACAAGGGCTACAATTAAAATCTAATAATGGAATTGAAATCGAATCATAAATGTAATTAGAACTGTAATCCTCTTCACTTCTAATATCAAAAATTATTGCATTTTTGTTTGAATTTACCATATCTTTGGCCTGTTGAGCAGTGATACCATATGGATTTTCATCTAAATCTTTGCTTTTTAGAGCATCTATTATAAACTCCAATATTGAAAAAGGATTGTTCCAGTTTGTTGAACCATATGAATTGTTCCAATGAGTAGTACTTTCATAGTCATATGTCCCATCAGAGGATATAACAAGATAACTGATTTTTCCATCAGAATAATGATTTTGTAACACTGTTTCAAAATCTATTTTAATTGTCTCTAAATCTTTAGTAATGAATGGCTTTGAATAAGCAATATAATCAAGGTTTTGTATTTTTTCGGGAAGTTTGATACGTATATTTTCAATTCTTTTTTCAATAGCTGAATTTGGTTTATTTTTATGATAGAATCCTTCAAATATAGATTCAAGATTTACAGATATATCCTTAATTTTTACTCCAAAAGAAAATAAAGTAATAAAGGTCAATTCCGTCTCTTTTTTTACAGAAATAGTTCTTTCAGCTGAAAATTTATTTCCAGGAATAATTACTCGTTTTTCTTCTCTTTTATCAACAATTTTAATAGAAGTATCATCCTCAATTGTTTTCAATGGAGGGTCCTTTGCCCACCCTTCAAGTGTAATACTATTTGTAATATTTAGACTGCTTGCATCATTAACAGTTATATTGTCGCTTCCATCAAAATCATATCCTCCATCTATTTTACTTGAAGTATTAGCTGTTGCGCCATTGTTAGTTCCATCGTTATCGTTTGATGTAGAATCAAATATTGAAGTTTGGTTCAAATGTTGAACCATTTTAAAGTTAGAATCCCATGTTTCAGAAATATTTTGTTGATTAGTGCAAGTTGGATTTCCATAATACATATATAAAATTGTATCTAAGGTTGATGAAAGACTTGAAACCTTTACCCATGCAGTGAGTTCACCCGTGCTACTATTATATTCTTCAATTTCGTGCTTGTATTGCGTTGTGTTGTAATGGTCTACAAATGCTATGTCACCACCATCAGATTGTGCATTTGTAGCGAGATCAACATCTGCACTTTCGTAAATTAAAACCGGGAAATTTGTCTGATCAGAACCTACCTTAGTATGATCAATTGTAATCTTCTTGCAATAAGACCAATTACAATTCCACCAGTCTGCACCTGATGAAACACTGAAAGAGTAGCCTGGTTTCGTTGTCATATATTGAGTTCCATATAAAAGAGTAGAGTTTATCCCACCAAATATGATAAGAACAACACATGCAGCAGCGATAAAAGCTAGTTTCTTTCTCATGTTACCCTCCTGAAGAACAATGATTATCAATTTTTTTAATCTTGATTTCACCGTTTTTAAGAGGGATGATTTCAACGATATCTCCACGGTTGATATCAAAGGCTTCTACAAGTTGACTAGGAATTGTTACAACAATACTACTCCCTGATACACGAGTCTTGCGTGTTAGAGGCATATGCCCATCCTGTGCTTATGAGCATATATATTGAAATATATATAGTTTGTGTTTTTTTTGGATATATGTTAACCATTGATTATATATCTCTTTTTTAAAACCATTCTTAGCTTTCTAACTAATTCCTAAGTAGGCATCTGTTAATGTATTTCTTTCAATCGTATTAATTTCGTAAGGCGTAGAGGAAACATATTCTAGTTGATCTAATTTCTGTTTAGAAGCAAGTAAAACACCTTGATAAGAATAAACAAAAGGGAAAATCTCTTTTAACGAATAATACAATATATCAAGATATCTCTCATTGCTATAATAGCTCCATAATGAAAAAGTTCCATAGTCCGCTAAAGAGTCACTAATAATATTAAAAGCATCAACGGTATAAAGATTTGAAGAATGGGCAACAGTAGGGTTTTCAATATCTATCAATATTGAATCATAATCTCTATTATTAGTTCTTAAGTAATGTAACCCATCGTCAATAATCAAATTAACTCTAGGATTTTCTAAAACATCTGTCATAACTCTGTTCGCATTTACGACTTGCTCATTTATCTCAACGACCTCCATAGTGGTATTAAACTCTAATGCTTTCTCTAGGGTAAGGCCACATCCTAATCCTATATTTAAAACTTGTAGATTTCCGTGTTCTTCTAGCGGTTCTAATGCAAAGGCTGCCATCATCCTTTCAGATGTAGATTCAGTCCAATCACAGCAACATTGGGTTCTTCCTTCTATAGACAGACAATTATCTTTAACTGTAACAAGACCATAAGGGGAGTTAGCATAAAATTGGTACCCTTCTTTAGGCTCGTTATTTAGTGTTTGTGGAGAATCGGTAACCAAACTAGGAACACTAAAAGAAAAGACAAGAAAGATACATAAAAAAACTACAGGTAGAATTTTAATTTTTTTTGACAAAATAATAAAGGCAGAAATTATATTTAATATCGCTCCAAAAATTGTTGCAAATTCCACTCCAAATTGTGGAATTAGTAAAAAACCTGCAACTAGACTCCCAATAATTGCTCCAAAAAGATCAACAGAATAAACAAGCCCAATAACATCACGTTTCTCCTTTTTAAACATAGCTCCGGCTAAAGGAAAAATCGCGCCTAAAAATAAGGTAGGAACTAATAATATTGCAAAACTAGTTAGAAAAGTTCCAAAAGTTGAGAGCTTAGGCAGAATGTCCAATAGATTAGATAAAACAAGTACTGCATAAAGGGCTATCAAAATTTGTAAAACACCAAATAATAATTTTTTATCCTTGATCCTGTTTAAAAGATAATAAATTACAAGCGATCCTACACCAAGACCGAATAAAAACACACCCAATACAGTAGCAATAGAGTAACTGCTTTCCGTGAAATAATAGTATAGCATCTTTGTTGCTACAACTTCATATATAAGTGCCGAAGCAGCACTTAATGCCAATGCAAGCTGTACGCTCAAATTTATGAATTTCATCCTTTTAATCCCATGTTGTGTTCATATAAAATTAAAATGCCCCCCTATCTAAAATTACAATGTATAATTTTTTTTTATTCCCTCCTTTATACAAACAGCCTGTTTGAAATCCTAATAATTTAAGTGTATATAAATTTCTATGTTTGACTAGATTTTATAACATAAATTTAAAAAAGAAAAATCAAAGATTTTAGTTTATACTTTTTATGAATTAGTTGATGCTTTGAAGTGGATAAATATTGTACCAGTTGGTGAACCAGCTGATGCATCACTTTCGATATCTAGTGATACTTGTATCCAAACAAAATCACTAGTTTCATTAGTGGCATCCCAATCACTCACAGAGTACCTTACATGCGATGTTTCGTCCCATGGGGTTAGTATATCTCCACCTCCACTGGCGTTCATATTTGTTGGATCAGCGTCCCCAGCACCAAGTGTCCATACAACATCATCAGCGTCATATAATGCTGCACCGCCCTCCACAACTTTAATTGGTGTTCCAGCATCTAGACTTACATCTGTATCTCTATCACCATGTAGCCATATATCTATGTATGAAGCATTGACGCCTGATACGTTAATATATGTTATGTTAACAGGAAGGACTTCCTCGTTTACAATACCAAAAGTAGCTGTATAGTTTTTTTCAGAATTCGGCATCCAACTTCCTAACTCTATTGTTGCATATGGTGTAGTAGCGTTGTTGTTAACTCGTAACACTCTTTGATTATCACCTGATGAATTATCAGAACCAATATATCTTATATCAGACTCGCTCGGGTGAACAATAGAAAATGAATAAGTAACCCTTGTTGTAGCATACTGAGTAGCCATTGTCATACTTAAAACTACGAGCAATACGCCGGTTAGCATTAAGCGCCTGTCAATTCTCATTTTATCCCATCCTACTCTTTATCCTAATATTCAAAAGAACGAAAAGGTGCTTTAATACGATTATGCGCATATGAACATGCAGACACATATACATATGATTATTCACAAGGAGAATACCTTATTAAGTGAGGGCAACATTATTTTTTTGGAAAACAAGGCGATGGGATGCAAAACGAGATTGGAATGGATACTTCTCCAGAGGCTTTAAGACCTCTTGTTGTTCGTTCACTACGTGGAAGTAATGTGAGGAAGAAGATTGCAGAGTATCTTTTTGATATAAAACCTAGTGGTAGCTATGTTTCTGAGATAGCATATCATGTGGAAACTGCACCTTCTAATGTAATTGGTGCTTTACGTGGGATGGATTCAAGATATAGACCTGATGAGTCACTTATTAATCTTCATATCGTTGAACAGATAAAGAGCGAGGGTAATACAGATATAAAGTTGTATAGGCTCACAGATTTCGGAAAAGAAATATTAGAGTCAATAATAACTAGATAACAAATTGGCTTTTTTCAATCCTTGTAAGGATAAAATAAAAAATAGGTAATAATAGAAAAATTTTAGTCTTTTTTTAAATACAATGTAAACTTAAAGTATTTTATTTCTGGTTTTATGTCTCTGCTTTAAAGTGAATATAAATTGTACCCGTTGGTGTAGTACCGGATCCTGCGTCACTAGGTAGCTGTAATGATATTCCTACCCAGACGAAATCACTAGTTTCATTTACAGAGTTATTCGCATTATTATGTGAATACATTATACTTGAGGTACTGTCCCAGGGTGTAGTTAATTGCGTGCTTCCATCTGCACTCATATCGGTTGAAACTCCATTTCCTGCGGCTAGCGTCCATGCAACATCATCAGCGTCATATAATGCTGTACCATCGTCTAATACTTTTACCGAGGCAGCACCATCACCGCCATAATCTGCATCTCGGTCTCCATGCAACCACATAGTCAGGTATGAATCATTAGTCCCTGATACATTAATATATGTTATGTTTACAGCAAATTGTTCTTCGTTAACAATTCCAAAAGCAGCTGTATAATTTTTATCTGAATTTGGCATCCAATCGCCAAGCTCCATTGTTACAAATTGTGTTCCAGTGCCGTTATCATTTACCCTTAATACTCTTTTGTTGTCATCGGACGAGTTATCTGATGCAATATATCTTATATCAGACTCGCTTGGATGGACAATAGCAAATGAATAAGTAACCCTCGTAGTAGCATACTGAGTAGCCATTGTCATACTTAAAACTACGAGCATTACACCTAATAATACTAAACGTCTGTCTAATCTCATCCCATTACACATCCCATACTTCTAGCAAGAAAACAAATGCATATGCCATTATTTAAACGTATCGATAATAACCTACATATGCAGGTGCATATCCCTCCTGTTGAACATGTGCCAAAAACACCCATATCTTTTCAAAAAATTTACCCAATTAATTGTAAATTTTTTCTAAGCAAACAATTTTTTTGTTTCGGGTGGATCGGTAAACAAGCTTACTATTATGATGCAGCATAGAGAAACAAAGAATGCTGGAAGCATGCCAGGAACAATTAACTCTTTTGGCATTAAAGAAGTAATCCCACTTTTGTCCCATATAATTACAGTAGCCATACCAGAGATCATACCAGCTATTGCTCCCCATTTCGTCGTCTGTTTCCACCAGAGTGACAAAATAATCAAGGGACCAAAAGATGCAGCAAGGCCTCCCCATGCAAATGCAACTAAAAAATAAATAGCACTATTCTCGCCAGGAATAGCAAAGATAAAAGCAATACCTGAAAGTAATAAAACAGATGTTCTACTTAAATATAGAAGCTTTTTTTGATTAGCTTTAGGATTTACTAGTTTATGATACACATCCTCGACAACCGACGATGCTGCCACTAAAAGCTGAGAGTCAGCAGTTGACATAATTGCAGCGACTATAGCTGCTATTACAATCCCAGCAACCCATTCCGGCAGAAGACTAATTGCTAACATGGGCATCACCGTTTCAGGATCCGGTAATCCTTTAAACATGGCAAGACCAACGATACCAATGAGCACAGCTCCCCAGAGACTTATTATAACCCAGATCATCCCAATTAATGTGCTATCCCACAGTTTTTTTTCACTTTTAATTGCCATATACCTTGTCAGAACATGCGGTTGACCGGGGTAACCAAAAAACCATGCCATACTAGCAAAGGCAAATAGCAGGAACAGAATCCCACTGTATCCATAGGTTGGCGATATCGAATTATAATCCACTTGTCCTATCGCTGTAAAAATTGAACCAAGACCACCTAGTTTAATAATTCCAATGATTGGTAGGACGACTAATATAATTACTAATAGCATTCCTTGGAACACATCAGTCCATGCTACAGCAAAAAAACCACCCATAAGTGTATAAAAAGTTATAATCGCAAAACCAAGAATCAAAGCAGGATGATACCCCCATCCAAATGTTTCACTCAAAATCTTCCCACTTGCTACAAGTTGCGCTGAGACGTATGCTACCATAAAAACAGCAATAATTATTGTAGCAATAGCACGTATCGTGTGTGTATCATCTTTGTATCTCTCTTCAAGGAAACCAGGAATAGTAAGCGCACGAAGTTTTTCAGTAAATCTCCGGAGTCTTTTTGCAATAACACTCCAGTTAAAAAGCGTTCCAAGCGCACATGCTACTGCGGTCCATATCGCACTTATCCCATAAACAAAGGCTCTACCGGGTAAAGCAAGAACTAGCCATCCGCTCATATCAGATGCCTGAGCGCTTATTGCCACAGGCCAAGTACCTAGTTTTCTACCAGCAATTAAAAAATCATCGAGGGTTTTATTTAACCTAGAGGACCAAATGCCAATTAAGACAAGTATGACGAGATAAACAATGAATGCCAGAATTAATGTGCTCAACTGTTTTTCCTCCTATCCCAGTAGAGATAGATCCCAGTAATTAAAACAACACATAGAAGAGGAATAATTAAGAAAAGCCAGGTATCAACAGGAACCTGTTTTTCCTTCTCAACTGGTTCAGGTTGTTCAAATGTTTGCGCATCAAAGCAATATATATTTCCATTAGTAGACCCAACAAATACTTTCCCATTATCTACATATGGTGAAGAAACAATAGGTTTAGTCTTATAATTATAGATACCCTCGATATGGTAATCCGGGGCAATACTCCATTTTAAATCTCCATTTGATGCATCAAGCGCATACATTTTACCGTCACTGGATCCAAAAAATACAAAATCGCCATAAACCGTTGGAGATGACTGTATACCACCCTTTGTTGTAAACATCCATTTTAAGGTTCCATCATTTGCATCAACAGTATAAAAGTTATTATCATGAGATCCAAAATATATTTTGTTATCAAAATATGCTGGAGAAGAACCAATTCCCCAACCAGTCGTAAACTTCCATTTTAATTTACCAGTTACAGCATCTAATGCATATAGATTACTATCCCATGAGCCAAAATAAACAACATCATTAAAAATAATTGGAGAAGATACGACCGGCCCATCTGTTTCAAACTTCCATTTTAATTCTCCATATAGTTTATCAACAACATACAAATGACCATCATTTGAGCCAAAATACAATAGGTTTTCATGTACAATTGGTGAAGAATGGATTTCACCATTTGTTTTAAAAATCCATTTTTCATCTCCTGTTTCCAAATCAAAAGCATATAAATTTCTATTATGCGAACCACAATAAATTATATTGTTTGAATATAGTGGCTTTGTTGACACATCACTAATTTCATTTTTCCAAATAATCTCACCATTTATACTATTAAGAGCAAACAAACCTTCACTTGCTCCAACAACTACTTTATTATCAATATAGAGTGATGTTGATTCGCTACTCCATCCAATATTATTCTCCCAAATTTTATCCCCTGTTTCAAAATCTAAAGCGTAAATATTTCCGTTCCATGATGTAAAAAATAAATTTTCTCCATTTGTTATCGGAGACGAATAAATTGCATTGCCTAATTCTCCTTGATCTGTTTCATATTCCCAAATGATTTCTCCGGTGACTCCCCTTTTTGTATATTCATTAATATCTCTATGGATGCTTGATGCGTCCCTTGCAAATATTTGAACCCATCCACATGATGGTAAATCCGTATATTCTTCTCTATCTTCATGTAATGGAAATTCTTCCGCAAGAAAATCAACATCTCCGGGGTTCCCCATAAAAGCCCACAGGCCAAAGTCTTTTACCAATTGTGAATCCGTTACTTTACCATCAAACATTATTACTTTCTTAGTTAAAATATTGCATATGGGATAAGTTGAAGTTATCCTACGAGCGATATCAGCATCAATACTACCATAATATTTTTCTTTAAATTCCTCAAACTTCAAGTCCCTCGAATTTTGTTCATAGGTAGGTGTTAATATCCTTCCAAGAATTCCTAAACCAAAAATTGAGTAAAGTTCCCTTCTTACTTTATCATCTCTAGCAGCATTGACTGACCAATAGAATCCGTTTTTTGTTCTTTTTATTGCATGATTAAAAAAGGCTAATTCTAATGATGCAATTTCACCTGTTTTTGTATCACCCATTAACCACTCATTTGCAAAAAGACCATTATTCCTATTTAATAAACAATCAATCATTGCATCTATGTTATCTGAATATTGTATTGCTTTTCTTGCTCTTACAACAGTTGGAAGCCCAAACCGGTTCCATACGCCTCCTGGTTGAAGTGTAGTTTCCATAAGAATCATACCTGCATCATTTTGATAAAAATCTTCATCACTAAATATCATTCCCGGAGCAGTTGACATTAAAATTCTATAACCCTTTGAGGGTTTAAGATCAATCATTACATTCCAACGCTCTGTTACATAAACATGCCACCAATCATTTTCAAAAACCCAGGTTCTGGTGTTATGAGAAGCAACAATCCTACCATCAATTGTAGCATCACCTGTAGCAATAAATGCACTGCATTTATCCTTATATGATTCATTGAGGTCATCAGACGATTCCGAATATGAAAGAGGTTTTACAACATTAGTAAAAATTGGCCAAAGCCAATTGCTTTTAATGCGATATGGATAAACATTACTATTTCTGAAACGTGATAGCATTTCATACATTTCATTTAAAGTTAAAATATCTTTATAACTAACAGCTTTACCTAAAATTTTTCCACCTCTGTCAGCACATCCATCTGCAATACCTTTTATTTCCTGTTTATACTCATCAGGGTATAACTTCCAGAAAAAACGATTTGCATTAAACCTATGAAATGTCCAAGAAAGTTTTTGGGGAAAAATATGAATCCATCTAGTTATATGATCAACAATTTCATCTGATAGAAGATATCCATGTTGATATCCACGTTCATATGGATCACCTTCGATGTGTAGATAAATCCAACCATGAGTGTTATATCGATAACCCTCTTTATATCTATCAGAGCTTTTTGCGTTTGATGAAATTCCCTCTTCTGTTGCTGAAACACCAGTGAAAAATATCGGTGATAGTAAAATCATAACTACTATTGTACAGTATAATTCTTTCATATATATTTAAGATATATATGTTGCATATTATATAAAAATATTTATCTGAGCACCATTTTCTATACAAAGAACATATAACTTAGAAATATATTTCCTACAAAACAAGAGGGATAACAATGTCAAAACACGTTAATAACATGAGAGAATATCGGCAAAAAATGAATGATGCAATACTCAACATTGATAACAAAAACATAAAACGATTTTTTGCACTTGATAATAGGGTCTATAATTCTGGTGCGATTGATAAAAAACTAAAAGAATTAATGGGCCTTGTTGCATCGACTGTACTGCGATGTAACGATTGTATTTTTTATCATCTTGATCAATGTAATAAGCAGGGTGTTACCGATGAAGAGCTTTACGAAGCAATAAACATTGCACTCATTGTTGGTGGATCAATAACAATTCCACACATACGTTTTATCTTTGAAATGTGGGAACAATTAAAAAAACCCTAGGTCTTTTTTTTCTTCAGATGAAAAATATACCTAGTTGGTATTCTTTTTTTCTTACCAGTCCAGTAACCACAATTAGGGCATCTAAACTCTATCGTTACTTCTCCACCCCAGATTGTAAGGTTTTTCACCCGTTTTAGAGTACTTCTGCATACCGGACATTTTGTCATTAGTTTCTTTGGATTACCTTCACGGGAATGAATTTCAAGTTTTACAAAATCACTATTTATTGCAATCTTTCTAAGTCTGCTACCAGTAACTCCAAATTTTTTCTTTTTTGTGTTAAGTTCTTTTGTAGCCAATTCTTTTAATTTGCTTTGCGATTGAACTGTTCGAAATTTTCTTAAAACCTCTTTAAGAGCAACTTTAATCTGATCATCAGATGGTATATGATAACTCATGACAATAATAGAATCCAGTTATTACTTAAAACCTTTTAGCGCGGAATTGTATTCAGTAGATCTGTTCTACTGATAATGCCCACTAGTTTTCCGTTTTCTATGATTGGTAGTGCACCCAAATTTTTCTTTAGCATAATACTTGCTGTATCACTAGCCGTCATGTTCGGCTCAGTCCATATAGCAGGTGTTTTCATAACATCTTTAACAAGTAGCTCATCAAGTCTGTGTTTCTGTCGACCAAGAGGGAATGATCTTTTTACTTTTGCTAGTGCAAATACTATCTCATTATCAGATATCATGCCAACAAGCGTTCCTTGATCAACAACTGGTAACCTAGAAATATCTTCATCAATTATTATTCTTCGAGCGTGAATCACTCTATCATCAGGCGATACCGTATGAAGTTTCTTCTTCATTATTTCTCTAACTCGTTGTTTACTATCCACAAACGGTAAAAAATCTGCTTTAGTAACAACACCTACAAGGCTATTATTTTCTACAATACAAAGCATAGTCGGTCCAGGTTTACCAACTTTCTTCAAAATCGTTTTAACACTTGTATCTGGAGAAATACATTCAATTTCTTTATCAGTAACAGAAGATGCATGCAATCGTGAAGCAGGGACACCTCTCTTACGTATTGATCCAAGTTTATAAGCAATAATATTGTCAGTAACCATACCAATAAGTTTTTTATCCTCAACTACAGGTATCTTTGTAATTTCATGTTTTTTCATAAGATGAAGAACATATTTTAGATCTACGTCTTTATCTACAGTTATAACATTCTTTGCCATAACCTCTTTTACTTTCATATTATTCCATCCTTTTGTAAATAGTTTAATAACAAAATTCATTCATATTTTAATGCATCTATGCAATCGTCACAAAGAAGGCGCCCATCAATATTTTTTAAATTAGTAGAAAGTGTTCCACAATCCTCACATTTTCCAGAGAAAATTTGTTTTCTTAGATGGGATTCGTCTCTTATGGTTATATCATACCATTCCCGAGATATTTCATGAAGAATAGGGGACATCCTTGAGATATCTTTTTGTGTAATTATTCCTATTAGTTCATCGTTTTCTATTACGGGTAGTCTTCTAACGTTACATTTACCCATTGTTTTCATTGCGTCCTCAAGTGTGACATATGGATCAATGACTATAATCGGAGTACTCATCACTTCTCCAACTAGGACATCTTTTGCGTTTTTTCCCACGGCTACAACTTTTTTTAAAATATCGCTCTCAGTCAATATACCAATTGGTTGTTTTTTTTCTACAATTATTACATTTCCAATTTTTCTTTTTTTCATTAATTTTGCTGCTTCTAATACTGTAATTGTTGCTTTTGCCATAGCAAGATTTGTTTTCATTGCTTCTTTAACGACTACTTCTCTGCCCATTTTACAGCCTCTTGACCGGACTAATATATATTAACTAGACCCAAACATTAAAGCCTTTCAATGTATTTTATCTTTTTCATATGAATGCTGGTCAATATGAACGAGAACTTAAAAATATACTTGAAGGAGAAGCCAAGACTCTTTCCAGGATAACAAAAACATGCACAGCAATAGAAAAAGGGAACTACTTAAAAATATCAGAAAAGCCTTTTGTAGTAATACGTGCAGCTGGGTCTTTTGGTGTTGATCTCGTAGCGACACGTGGAGATATTTCTTTTTTAACTGAAGTTAAAACCAGCTTTGGAACTACTCTTCACTTCAGTAGTGTTAGTGGTAAATTACAAAAACAGGCTGAAACAATGAAGACTACATGTGAAAAAACAAAAACACTACCGATATATGCGTTTAGAACTAAAGGTCAACATGGGGATTCGTGGAGGGTCTTCACTCTTGATGTTGATGGTCTTGAGGGCAGAACAAGTCTAGCGCATAGGCGAATACCTAAACTTAAAAAAAGTAAGAGTGGTAATTATATTATGGAATGGAATGAAGGTATGCCCCTTTCAGATTTCATCTCATATTTATGCAAATGATACGAAATGTTTTTAGAACTGTTTCATATTAACGCACGTTGATTATAATGAAAAAAATGCTTGTCGCATATGATGGATCTGAAGCTTCTAAAAAAGCGATAGAAATGGCTAGTAAATGCTCTAGGAAAGAAGATGAAATAACCCTTCTTACTGTTGTACCTGCTGAACTAGCAGAATCATCTTTTACAAAAATGTTACTCCCCACTATTGACCTTAGTGATGTAGTAAAATCAGGAAGTTTTAAACAAAAAGCGATGGAATCCTTATCAAAGATCGTAAAAGAAATTGAAAATAATGTTTCAAAAGTAAATGTAGCTGTCGAAGCAGGAGACCCAGCAGATGAAATTCTTATGTCAGCAAAAAAACATGAGGCAGACATAATCGTTGTAGGTTACAAAGGCTATGGCAAAGAAGGAAGATTTTTACTTGGGAGCGTAACTGATAAAGTAGTTAGACATGCAAGTAAATCGGTTTTAGTTGTAAGATAAAAATATTTTTTTGTGATCTTAATGCATCCTGCAGATGAGATACGGGGGGATAAAAGTAAAAGACTTTCTAAAAAAAGGATAGTTCTTGCAGTTACAGGTAGTATAGCTGCTGTTGAAACAATCAAACTTTCTCGCGAGCTTATTAGGCACGATGCAGAAGTTTTTCCAGTTATGACGCCTTCTGCAACAAAGATTATTCATCCTGATTCTCTTTGGTTTGCAACTGGAAATAAACCTATTATTGAGCTTAGTGGAAAAACTGAACATGTTTCTTTTTGTGGGCGAGTAAAGAATCCAGCAGATTTACTACTTATATCTCCTTGTACAGCAAATACTATTTCAAAAATAGCTCATGGTATTGATGATACAGCTGTTACAACTTTTGCTACTACAGCAATTGGATCTGATGTACCAATTTTGATTGTACCAGCAATGCATCTTTCTATGTATGATCACAAAATTGTTCAAGAAAATATAAAAAAATGTAAAAAAGTCGGCATCAAGTTTATTGAACCTTCCATTATAAAAAATAAGGCTAAGATGGTAAGTATTGATGAAATTGTTACATATGCCATTCGCGAAACTGGTAAACAGGATTTGTCAAAAAGGAAAATACTTATTATCGGAGGCCCTACTGTAGAGTATATCGATGATATAAGAGTAATTACTAATCGTAGTTCTGGAAAAACAGCTATTTCACTTGCGATAAATTCTTTTTATAGAGGCGCTGATGTTGAGCTTTGGTATGGATCTGGTAGAGAAAAACCTCCAAATTACATTAGAACTATAGTTTTTAAATCTATTAACGATATCTCTAACTTATTAAAATCTAAAGATTTAAAGAAATTTGATGTAATAATTTTATGTGCCGCTTTATCAGATTATATTCCAAGAAAATATAAAGGGAAAATACCTTCTAAAAAAGACAAATTTGTAGTTGAGATGTTGCAAGCGCCAAAAATTATTGCTAGTTTAAGGAAAAAAGCTCCAAATTCTAAAATTATCGGTTTCAAAGTTGAAGAAAACGAATTTAACCTTAAAGAAAAAGCCAGAAACCTTCTAAAGAATAATAATCTTGATTTTGTAGTTGCAAATACTATATCTGGTTTTGATAAAGATAAAAATGAGATATGGATAATTGATAAAATGGGAAAAAGCATCTATAAAAAAGGCAAGAAGGATCGATTAGCTGATTGTATTTTAGATAAAGTAAAGTGTGAATAACATGAAAGCTACAGCGTTTGCACCAGGTCATATATCAGGTTTTTTTGAACCCATCTATAATCAAGATATGTCTCGTACTGGTTCTCGTGGTGCAGGAATTAATATCTCTTTGGGGGCATTATCAGAAGTTTTTGCTGAAAGTTCACAGAATCAGGATTTTAAGATATATGTTAATAATATGAAGCACGATGACCCTGTAACTAAACTTGCATTAAAATATTTACTAGGTAAAAACCCAATTTGTGTTACTGTAAAAACTATTTTAGATTTACCTATAGGACAGGGCTTTGGTATGAGTGCAGCAAGTGCTATCAGTGCAACATATGCCCTTGCTAAGGTTATAGGTGTTTCAAAAAATGATGCTATGAAGGCATCTCATTTTGCTGAAGTTCAACTTAGAACGGGTTTAGGCGATGTTTTGGCTAGTTGCTTTGGTGGTATAGAAATACGTAAAAGCGCAGGTCTTCCACCTTGGGGTATAATAGAACATATCCCAGGAAAATATGATTTGGTTTTATGCATAGTTGGTAAAAAACTTGATACTAAAACAATCTTATCTGACTCTGCAAAAACTAGTAAAATTATTGATTATGGGAAATATTGTACTAAGAAATTACTCGAACGTCCTTCAATTGAAAGTTTTTTTTCATTGTCTCAAACCTTTTCTAAAAAAACAGGTCTTGCAGACAAAAATGTACTTGAAGCAATTGATGCTGCAAATCAATATGGCATGGCAAGTATGTGTATGCTTGGTAGCTCTGTATTTGCTATAGGTAAAACAGATGAAATCTGCAAGGTTCTCTCATCATTTGGCAAATTATATGTTTGCAGTGTTGATGAAAGTGGAGCACGGATTTTAGAGGGGTAGATAATTATTTTATTGATTACCTAAATGGATGAATACTCTGGTATCCTCTGATTTCAATGAAAATTGATTGGTTTACCCCTTTTATTGTAACATTACCCCTTGCTGAAACCATTATCGAATCTGTTGACCAGAAGATGGTAAGTATTTTTGAAAATGGAATTAATATTTCGCATGAGGATAGTTCTGATGTCCCAGCTTTTACAAGTATTTCATCAATTTTATCAGTTTCACTAATTAAATGAAGTGTATCGTCAACAACTGTATATATGCTGAATATCATATCTTTAAGTATTAGATCAACCTTATAACTGTTATCAATTTCTATCCCAACATAAAAAACAAATCCCTTTAAGGTAAATTTTTCATCTAGTCTTATTGATAGAATTGTGGGTTTATCTTTGGATAGTATGATTTCTTCTAAATCGGGAACAATAATTTTAGTCTGAATATTAAATGATAGATTTTTTTCAAAACCAGCAATTTTTGCCCCAGCAACTCCACTCATGTTAATTACCAGTATTTCAGCGTTTAATGCTTCGAAAAGTATATTTCCAGAACTATTAATTTGCAGATAATCCTTGGCAGCTACTACTCCGCCTCCTATTACATCAACATTACCGATTTTTTTACCTTCCCCAGTTACTATGTCTACAGACACATCTCTAACAAATATGTCAAATGAGTTGGGATTATATACATCTATCAATGCTGTGATGTTTATACCTTTGGCTGTTAATTCAGCAAAGTCGACTGTAATATCAACATTGGGTGCAGCAAGCTCATCTATTAAATTCTCTATAGAGGTTATTACTCCTATATTTAGTGGAATTGTTTTTTTTATGAACCAAAGGTTCGCACCTACTTCTCCGGTAATTTTAGTTGTAAGCAATTCAGGTCTGTGGCCATCAAATGAAATAATAACATCTTTTGTAAAAATCTTTTTTTCATGGGAGTTGATTGTCCCTCCTTCAATTAATGCACGAGTTACCACGTATCCATTGGGGGTAGTTGTCACTATTTCAAGATTTTTCGCTACGATTTCAAAATCATTTGGATTATTAATTTCGATAATCGTATGTAAAATTGCTTCTTCAGAGGTTACTTCAACAACCTCGATTTCGATGACCACTTCAGGAGTTTGCATTATCTGAATGTCAAAAAAAATGAATGCAGCTGTAATTATGTTAATGATGGTAACCACTGCAAGTAATAAAATGATTATTTTTTTTCTCATAGGTCTCCAAGAGTTTAATTATTTATTGTTTTTTATATAAAACTCCATCTTAGGATATAAAGATTTCCATTAAAAATCAATTCGACAATTTTTATTATCTTTTAAGTATTCTATACCTAAAGTCTATATTTTATCAGTTTTACTAGTAGCAAGATCTATAAGATGTTTCTCTCCATCTTCTGGTCCTTTTGCAAAGAGAACATCCCCCGGGTCAATCTTAGTATTTTTATTAGGGCCATAGCGCCATTTATCACCATGCCTCATCGCAATAACCATCATTCCTGTTTCACTTGCAAGCTTTAATTCACCTAATGTTTTGTTACATAGTACCGAATTGTCTTTAACCTGGACTCTAGTAAAAACTACATCAGATTCACGAATACTCATCTTTAAAATAGGATGCAATTCTACATCCCTTAATTCAACATCAGTTATCTCCTGCGCTGCATCAGCGATCTGCTCAGCTGCCTCAGCAAGTCTTAGAACAGTTAATGCGTCATTAACACTGAGCTTCTTATTTTTAACCTGTTCAAGTGTGTATCTCTGAAGACTTTTATAAAGACCATCAATCTGATCCTCAAGGTCATATACCTCTTTTGCAATGGTTTTATTATCATACAAAAGTGACGAATATGCAAGATCTATCATAAGTTCGGATTTATCTTTAATCTCTAGAACAATGTCTTTAACAGTTTTTTTCTTCATTCCAACACCTTTAGCTTACCAAGTAAGAATTTATTTAACTCTGAATATCCTTCATCGGTTCCACGAGCAATGAGCCAGTCATCTGCCTGAAGCGTAGCGTCTGATCGTGGATTGTAGATCCAACAATCCCCCCGTCGTATACCAATAATTCTCATACCTGTCTCAGATTCAACCTTTAAATCTCCGATTTTTTGATTACATGCTTTTGAAGCTGAAGAAACTTTAATCCTAAATAGTTGTTCATCTGCTTGTTTTAGAATCTTTGGCAAAATTGGCCCTGTTTTTCCCTTCGAAAGTAGATGGACAATATCCCCTGCAGCATTTGATATACTTTCGGCTGCTTCAGCGACTTGAAGTATTCCAGCAAGCTGCTCAGCATCTTCCTTAGTTCGAGCAGCCATCATTGCCATCATACGAATATCATAATTCAGCTTATCCATTCGTACATCAAGATACTTTACTTCCTCAGCTATCTCCTCATTATCAAAGAGAACAGCGGAATAAGCAAGGTCTATGATAAGTTCTGAAATGTCCTTCATCTCTGTCAGCAACTCTTTAACAGTAGTAGGTTCATATTCGAGCTCACTGAATTCCTCTTTTTTCCATTTTGGCGTTCTCTGCAGTCGTCCAAATATTCTTTTTTTCTTTTTTTCTTTCATATTCCAACTCCAAATAATCCAAGTATTGAAAATAAAAATACTATGCCCATTACATCTCCAACAGTTGTGACAACAGGTGCAACCATGTCATCAGGATCCAATCCTCTTTTAAATGATAAAAAAGCAGTAATCACACTTGCCAATGCAACCACACAACTAAGTAAGAACCCCGTGGATAACAGTATAGCTACGAACTCTATCAAGCCCATATCCTCTATTAGATTACTAAATAACGCTATGTAATAAATAACTATCGCAAGAATTGTATAAGTTATAATACCTATCAATATAGAAGTGATCAAGTTATCATGCATCTCTTTATCTTTTATGCTAAGGCTTATGTATCCAACATGAAGACCAGATGCTAAACGTGCACCAAGAACACTCCCTATATTCCCACTAACGCTATTAACAACAGGTATAGAAATAAGAAATATTGGAAATAATATCAGAGCTTCTTGTTTGCCCTGAAGTATTTGACCAGCAAAAATCTCAATAATAATAGTAACAGTTAGCAGAGGTAAACCATGCTTAACTATTTTTTTCCAACTATATATCACAGCATCATCTCCACTAGAATCGCACTGCCAAAAATACAAAGCATTGATACAATATCTCCAAAAGTAGCAAGAGCAGGACCCGTAATATTATCCGGATTATAACCACGTTTGAAAACAAGGTAAATAATTCCAATAGTCATCATAGTAAGAATTACTGCAGAAATAATGCCTGCAAGTAATACAATCGAAATAAGTTTTATAGGATTGGGATAAACATGGAAAAGTAGAGATGTAACATAAGAAAGAGCCCCTATAATAATTGCAATAAAAAAACTCAAAACAAGTGATCCTATGATATTTTGTTTAAGTTCTTCGTTCCACAGATTATCTGCATCAATAATACCAAGATGATAGGCTGATCCTAAACGTGAACCAAAAGCAGTGCTAATATTCCCTCGCATAGCAATAATCGCAGGAATAACAACAATAAGACCGGGAATCTCTTTAAATAAATCTGCCATCACACCAAGAGTGCTACCTGCAACTATGGCACCCAAACCGCAAAATATGATTAGGGGGAGGCTCTGCTTCACCATTTCCTTTGCATACATCTATTGCAGCCTCCATTTTATAATCACACTCTTGCTTTACAGATAACATGATCTGTATCTTTCCCACATCTGATATATATGATCCTCTATCTCTTTAATCCTTTTAACATCTTTTTCTGGTTTAAAAAGATGTCCAAATCTACCTTGATATTTGATCCACTCTTCAACGGGTTTACGCTTTATTTTACCTTCAAGTATAAGTTTACTTTTACCGTTGAAACTCATTTTATCATTTTCATATTCATAAAGTGCCCATGCACCTGTTTCAACTGCAAGTGTTCCCATTTCAACGGTTTTCTCCATGCCAAAACGCCAACCAGGTGGACATGGTGCCAGTATCTCGATATACTTAGGTCCTTTCATGCTTTTAGCTTTCTTTACCTTTTTATATAGGTCTTCTGGGTAGGCAACACATGCTTGGGCAACATATGGAATATGGTGAGCCTGGATTATTTCTCCCATTTCTTTTCTAAACTCTGTTTTCCCACCTACGGTAGTTGTCGTCCAAGCAGCATATGGTGTTGCACCGCTGCGTTGAATTCCTGTATTAGAATATATTTGATTATTATAACATATATAGATGAAATTTGTATTTCGTTCAAGTGCACCTGATAACGCTTGAATACCTATATCATAAGTACCACCGTCACCAGCCCATGCAACAACAGTGGTATCACCTTTGCCTTGTTGTCTTAATGCTGCTTCTACGCCACTTGCACCAGCCGCAGCTGCTTCGAATGCTATGTTCATCACAGGAATATCAAATGAGGTGTTAGGATACAAACTTTCAATAACAGCAGTACAACATGCTGGGACAACCATAATTGAGTTTTTACCAAGTGCTTTAAAAACAAGACGTAGACCTAACGTAGCAGGACATCCTGGGCATGCAGCACTTCCAGGGATAACACATTCAGTGTCCGGTAAATCTTTAATTGCCAACTTTTTATACCCCCTCTAAATTATACCATTCACAATCTTTTGCTTTACCATTTATAGATTTCTTACAAATTTTTTCTATATCAGTATATGGTACATCTTTTCCACCAAGACCCGCGATAAAACCATAGACTTTAGCATCAGATTTATCATATAATGCAGCTTTAACTTCGCTAAATAGTGCCCCTTCAGATCCAACAGAAATATTACGATCGATGACAATTAAATCTGCTTGTTTACCAAGTTTTAGTATTTCTTCTTTTGGGAACGGTCGGAATGTTCGAACACGTGCAAGTCCAACTTTCAAACCCTCTTTTCTGAGATTATCAATTGCTACTTTGCTTTCTGCACCAATTGCACCCATAGCAAGAAGAATATATTCTGCACCATCACATCTGTATTTCTCTATTAAATCACCATGGTATCTTCCAAATATTTTTTTCCATTCTTTTGCTATCTCCGGTATTAATTTCTTAGCATTTTCTGAAGAGTTCTGCATGTCTTTCCTAATTTTTTCATAATCTGCGGGTAGGATAATATTTCCAAAAGTTATTGGGTTGTCAACGTCTAGTTTCCATCTTGGTTTATACTTTGATAGAAAATCATCTATTTCTTTTTGCTTTGGTATCTCAACAGGCATGGATGTATGTGACAGAATAAAAGCATTATAATTAATCATCACTGGAAGCAATACTTTTTCATTTTCTGCTAACTTGAATGCTTGAATGACGGTATCAAAAATCTCTTGGTTGCTACTGCAATAAAACTGGATCCAGCCTGTGTCACGTTGGGAGATAGAATCATTTTCATCTGGCCATATATTCCAACCTGGGCCAACAGTTCGATTAATGTTACACATAACAATTGGAAGCCGTGCGAGTGCTGCCCAATGAAGCATCTCATGCATCAAAAGCAAACCATGACTGGAGGTTCCAGTAAATGTTCTCACGCCAGCAGCACTAGCCCCAATACATGCACACATAGCAGAATGCTCACTTTCTACACATATATACTCCCCTTTGAACTCACCAGTTTTCACATAGTTAGCAATGCCTTCCACGAGCGTAGTCTGAGGCGTAATTGGATAAGCCGGGACAACGGCTGGACGTGCCATAACTGCAGCTTTTGCAGCTATATAATTCCCGGTATCAATCATTATCGTCATTTCTTCTTTGCCTCCCGCTCCATAGTAATCGCTTTGACTTTACATACATTGGCACAAATGCCACAGCCTTTACAGTAATCATAGTCAATACTGACTGTGTCATCTTTATTCCTAGTAACAGTACCCTCAGGACAGTAAATCCAACATCTGAGACATTTTACACATTTTGCTTTGTCAAGTATTGGTTTAAAAACTCTCCAAGTACCAGTCTTACCCATTGCACCTTTTTTAGGATAGGAAATTGTTGTAACAACATTGTACTTTTTCAAAAGTTCACCTCCACTTCTTCATAAGCATCTTGTGCGGCTTTCACGTTTATTTCACCGCCTTCTCCTTTCCACTTGTTTTTTATAACTGTTTGGATTGATTTCAAGGTTACGCGATTTAAAATCTTTGGAACTGCGCCAAGAATGGGAGTGTTTACAACGGGAATCCCACCAACGAGAATATCATGTTTTAATGCTATTCCTGTTGCATCAACTGTTGCAACATTATATTTTTTAGAGAAATCAAAATCTTCTGGTTTTTTAGTAGTATTAATAAGAATTGTTCCGTCTTTTCTTAAACCCTTGAGAACATCTACTATTCCCATGATGCTTTCATCAAGTACGATGACTATATCTGGTGTGTAGATTTCACTTCTGAGATGTATCTCATCTCCAGATATTCGAGCAAATGCTCGTACTGGTGCACCACGTCTCTCTGCTCCAAAAAACGGAAACGCTTGAACACCCTTGTTACCATCCTTTAAAGCTGCTGTTACAAACAAGTTTGCTGCGGTGACAGAACCCTGCCCGCCACGTCCATGAAAAACTATTTCAACTAATTCTTGCGATGACACGATAATACCTTCCCGAATCTCGGAATGAAAATGTTACATATAACTGTTTTGAATATCTAAAAACAAATGTTTATTGGATAGATTTTACTTTAGACCCTATTGTTACATTTTTATCTCGCCTATCGTCTATCTTTAGTTCTGTAATTACTCTTTGTGCACCAGATTCTATCACTGCTTTATGAGCTTCTCCCACTACTTTAAACAATGTTTCAATGTCCTTTGTCTCAATGACTGTTGCCATATCATTTGTTTCAAATTTGATGTCGTTTTCCTTAAGGACGTTAATAACTTTTTTGACATATCTACTTAGGCTTACATTTTTTCCAACAGGTGCTATGCTAAGCTGTGAAATAATCATTTCAACCACTATGTCATCAACATATAACTAGGTTAATTAATTTTTTGCAAATCTGAAAAAAGTAATGACTGGCGGACACTGTTAACATAATATAAACCAAACATTATTTATAACGTTGCTTTATTTGCCATTCACAACTTTAAATCTTATAATCCTGAGGGAGGAATAATTTGTGTCTATGAATATGCGAAACAAACTAGCTATAGAAAGTAAAAGATTAGATGAGATAAATACATTTTTGATGGATCCAGATAACAAATTAGTCAGCGATCTTTTAGATGTAGTTGAAAAATATGGTGGGTCTGAAGAGATAAATAGAAAGGCCAGAGAAGCAGGTAAAGTGGAAAACTTAATGGCAAGATTAAGGAAGAAAAATTCTCCATATTTGAAAGATTTGGAATGGCTTATAGAACAAAGAGACAAAGGAGCTTTTATTACCGTTGGTGAATACCGTAAGAACATTCTAGGTGACAAAGTTAAAGAAATGAAATTCAACGAGGATTTTGCAGTAACATTGGAGATAAGCGCCTGTCAGTATTTTCTGTTCTTTATGATTCAAGCACGTCAAGCAGTGGAAAAAGGCGAACTAATGCCAAGTCGTTTTATAAGAGTAAGGCATATGAAAGAACAAGAAGAAGACAATGATTTACTGGCGATGACTGCTGCCATGCAAATCCTGGGAGCAAGTTGGTGTGAAACACTTGATACAAAAGGAACTGATGGTTCCAACATTCATCTAGGAGGCCCTGAAACGATAACAGGTTATTTTGGAGGCATAGGTCAACCAAATGATCATCCGATGAAATGGGTAGATGAGTTTCTTTATTATTATACTACTTATGGGGTAAAACAGGTTCTTAATATTAACCCGGGGACTATACTCCTTGGGTACATGATGCATAAGATTGGGATAGACATTGAATTCAAGATTTCTGTTTATATGGGAAATGACAATCCATATGCTGTATTTTGGACGCTTATGGCCGCACGATTATTTTCAAGAGATGATGGTTCCACTTCACTTATTGGGTTCAACTTTTCCAATTCAGTGAACAATACTACAATAGAGTTCAGCGGTGATATAAGAAAATCTCTTGGTTTAGAAGATTTTGTCAGATTTGAGCATCATATATTTGAGACTTGGAAGAGCATTGTAATCCAGCCATATGATAGAAGGGATGAACTTTTAGAAGTTGCTTCAAAGGTTAAAAATATTAGTGCCAAACATGAAGGTGGAGAAATTGCAGTAGAGCAGAAAAGAAAACATCCTTCGGATATCGCTGAATATTTTTTACCTAAGATAGATATAACTGAGAAAGGGCTTATGCCTGCTCTAACTCAGAATTATATGGACAAGCATGAGACTATAAATAATACTGCTCGTGCTCTTACTGAGAAGGGGCTTACGTTTATTGCTGCACCTAATTTGCATCATAGGGATGAATGAGTATGCGTTTTAAACTTGCATTTATTGGTTTTGGTGTTGTAGGTCAGGGTCTTACTGAGATACTTTTGGAAAAAAAGGATATGCTTGCAGAAAAATATGATTTCCACTATGTTGTAGTTGCTGTTTCTGATATCATGAAAGGTTCTGTTTATGATGAGAATGGTCTTAATATGGGTGAGATTCTTAGCCTTGTAAAAGCTGATAAAAAGCTTGATGAGTACCCATCTGGGATGAAGGATATGGATAGTCTAGCTACTATTAAGGATACCAATGCTGATACAATAATAGAAGTTACTTTTACTGATGTTAAAACAGGTGAACCTGCTCTTACACACATAAAAGCAGCTCTTAATGCTGGTAAGAATGTTGTTTCTACGAATAAAGGTCCTGTTGTTAAACAAGTTATGGATCTTTTGAAACTTGCTGAAAAAAATAATGTATTTTATGGCTTCGAAGGCGTAGTACTTGCTGGGACTCCTGTGTTGAATCTAGCTGAGTATACTCTCGCGGGTAACAAAATCACCGGTTTCAAAGGCATCTTGAATGGTACGACTAATTATATTTTGACTCGAATGGAAGAAGGTATGTCCTATGATGATGCTTTGAAAAAAGCCCAGGAGCTTGGCTATGCAGAAGCAGATCCAACTGGTGATGTGGAAGGTTTGGATGCCCTGGGTAAGGTTGTGATTTTATCAAATGTAGTGTTGGGTAAGAATATTGGTTGGAAAGATGTTGAAAGAAAAGGTATCGCGGGTATTACAATTGAGGATGTCGAACAAGCGAAAGCAGAGGGAATGCGTTGGAAGCTTATTGGTAGTGCAGAAATACAAAAAGACGGTTCCTTAAAGGCCAAGGTTTGGCCGCAGAAACTTCCTTTGAGTGATCCATTAGCTGGTGTCAATGAAGCAATTAATGCTTTAACTTTTGATACGGATGAGTTGGGCCCAGTAACTGTTGTTGGTCCAGGTGCTGGTCGCCGTGAGACTGGTTTTTCGCTTCTTATTGATCTTCTAAATATGAATCGTAAGTTGAGTGAGTAGATGAGCGGTGGATATACTGGACGAATGCTTGTTGTTGATTTGAAAAATCAGACAACAACAGTGGAAGATACAGATTTGGATGATGCGCAGAATTTTATTGGTGCAAAAGGTCTTGGAGCAAAAATCCTGTTTGATAGACTTCCAAAAAAAACTGATCCATTATTTCCTAAAAATATTTTGATATTTACTACTGGTCCTCTTACTGGTACTTCTGCTCAGACATCAGGTCGTGGAACAGTTGTTACTAAGTCTCCTCAGACTGGTCTTTTTTTGGATTCTCATTTTGGTGGTAGTTTTGCTTTTGAAATGAAAAAAGCTGGTTGGGATTTCATAATAATCAATGAACAGGCTGGTAATCCTGTTTATCTTGTTATCAATGATGATTCCGTTGAATTCAAAGACGCCAAAAATATCTGGGGTAAGGAATGTCTTGAGACTCATAACTGGCTTCTAAAAAACGAGGGAAAAGTTAAAACTGCGGTTATTGGTCCTGCTGGTGAAAACCTTGTAAAAATTTCTGCAATAACAATTGATGGTCACCGTCACGCAGGACGAGGTGGTTCTGGAGCTGTAATGGGTTCTAAAAACTTGAAAGCTATTGCAATTGCAGGTAGTAGCAAGATTCCGTTATATAATCCTAATGGCTTCCGTGAGAAATCAAAAGAAGTAACTAAGCAAGTAAAGCAAAATGATTTCGTACCTGTTAGAAGGAAATATGGTACTCCATTTTGGGTTAAACCCATTAACGACGAAGGTTTCATACCAACCAAAAACTACCAAGAAGGAAATTTTGAATATGCTGATGAACTCAATGCAGAAACAATGCAGAAAAAAATTGTAGATGGTGGTGGTGCATGTTATAACTGTGTGATTGCCTGTTGGAATAAATCATCTATCAAATCCGGTCCTTTTAAGGGTGTTTCACTTGTTGGTCCGGAGTATGAAACTCTGGCTCTTATGGGTTCCAATCTTTGTATGAAATCAGTTGAAGATGTAGCATATCTTAACGAAAGATGTAATGAGCTAGGCATGGATACAATTTCACTTGGCGGTATTCTTGGTTTTGCAATTGAGGCATATGAAAAAGGAATTATAACCAAGGATGATCTCGGCGGTGTTGATATTGGCTGGGGAAAAGCAAAAGAACTAGGAAAACTCATAAGAGATATTGCTTATCGTAAAACAAAAGCTGGTGATATTCTTGCAGATGGTGTAAAACTTGCTGCTGAAAAACTAGGGAAAAACTCTGAGAGTTTTGCTGTGCATACTCATGGACTTGAAATTCCGGGTTATGACCCACGTGGAACATTTGGCATGGGTCTTGCTTATGCAACATCTGACCGTGGTGGCTGTCATCAGAGAGCTTGGACTGTGAAAGCTGAACTTAATGATCCAGATCTTGAACGTTTTTCTTTTGAAAACAAGGCACAGATGGTTAAAGATGTTCAGGATGAACGAGCAGCGTTTTTCTCACTGGTTTTGTGTGATTTTGCTCCTATTTCAGAAGAAAACTGTGTTGATATGTGGAATCTCGCAACTGGTTTTAATCATACTGTCGAAAGCTACATAAAATGTGGTGAACGTATTTGGAATCTTGTTCGATTGTTTAATCTCCGTGAGGGTATGAATCCAGCTGATGACAAACTCTCAGCTAGGTTTTTCAAGAATTCATTTACAAAAGGAAAAGCAAAAGGAATCACATTATCTGAAAATGAGTTTCAAAAAAGCCTGAAAGAATACTATTCAATTCGTGGCTGGGATGAAAAAGGAATTCCAACATCTAAAAAACTTAAGGAGCTAGGGTTGGAAAGATATAGCTATAAAAAATGGTGATAAAGATATGGTAAAACTAAGTGAAGGTGCAAATCGGATTTATGGTGAAGCGGCATTTGAAGTACTTGCAAAAGCGCAAGAACTAGAAAGACAAGGTAAAAAAATTCTTCATTTTGAAATCGGAGAGCCAGATATGGAAACACCTGAGAATATAGCAAAAGCAGGGATGCAAGCGATAAATGATAAAAAAACACATTATGTTCCCTCAATTGGACTTTTAGAACTTAGAAAAGCAGCTCAGGATGAAGTTGAAAAAACTAGAGGCTACAGGCCAGATCTTGAACAAATGGTGGTTATTCCTGGTTTGAAACCTGGGATATTTTTTTCAATGCTTACAACAGTGAACCCTGGTGATGAAGTCATATATCAAGATCCGGGTTATCCAACATATGGTTCGGTTTCATCATTTCTCGGGGCAAAAGGAGTCCTTGTTCCTCTACTTGAAGAAAACGAGTTTCGTATGAATCCGGATGATATAAAAAGTAGAATAACTAAGAAAGCAAAGCTAATTATAGTAAACTCGCCGCAGAATCCAACAGGATCAGTTATGACTAAATCAGAGTTGGATGAAATCGCAGAACTAGCAGAAGAACATGACATTTTTGTAGTTTCAGATGAGATATACTCAAAGATGACATATGATACAAAACATTATACACCGACAGCTAGAGATGAAGCAAAAGAAAGAACAGTGCTATTAGATGGTTTTTCTAAATATTATGCTATGACGGGTTGGCGACTTGGATATATGGTAGCACCAGTTAAAATGGTTGAAAGGCTCCAGGATTTTCTTGTCAGCGCAGTGTCATGTACCGCAGCGTTTACACAGTGGGCTGGTGTGGAGGCACTTACTGGCGATCAAAGTTTTATACCTAAGATGATGGCAAGATTCAAAGAAAAAAGAGATAAAATCATTGACGGTCTGAACTCAATACCTGGTTTTAGTTGCTTAGCACCAAAAGGTGCGTTCTATGCATTTCCAAACATTATAGAAACAGGTATGACCTCCCAAGAATGTGCAGATCACCTGCTTTATAATGCAGGAATAGCTGTTCTTCCGGGTACTGCGTTTGGTCCATATGGCGAGGGGTATCTTCGTTTTTCTTATGCCAATGCACTGAAAAACATTGATTTAGTTATTGAACGAATTAAAGAACATTTTAAGTAATATTGTCATCCCTAACAGGTTTCGCCTTAGTCCTTTTGCAAACGATAGTAATATCTCTCTTTGCTATCCTTATTATATCTAGTCTACATTTGTTTATAACTTCGTTATTTCGTTTCAACCTCATGTCAAAAATTATAATGTTTAATTAGCATCTACTAATCATACAAATATTTTTATAAATCTAAATTAGCCCTCTAACGTTAAAAACAGGTCTGGGTTCGCCATCAATTTTTTCATGAAAAATTTTTTTGTTAGAAGTTTTCGCATATTCAACATTGTCTGTTGAAAATACCGTCATATTGGAATTGTCTTTCTCAAAATTTTTCTTTTTTTCTAAAGAGAGCAAATTGAATATTCTCTGTTTAATTATAAAGATTTTTACAATATCCTCAATATCCAATGCTTCATTATAATCATTTACTACGCCAACAATTTTCAATCTCCACCACGATATTAACAATTGTTAATTACCTTTAATACCCTTTCGTTTATCGATTGCTATAAATAAATACATATATATTTTTCCAAAACTTAAACCAAAACACTATTATCATTTTGCAATGATTAAAATTTGAATATATTTACGGATAAAATTATCTAGCTATATTTTTCCACTTGATCTGCTATATCAGTTGGGAATTTAGCTACTTTAACATTTGCCTTTTCGAAAGCCTTTATTTTTGATTCAGCAGTACCTTTTCCACGAGCGATAATTGCTCCAGCGTGACCCATACGTTTACCAGGAGGAGCAGTCCTACCAGCAATGAATGCAAACACAGGTTTACTAATATGCTCAATTATATGTTCTGCAGCATCCTCTTCAGCAGTTCCACCAATTTCACCAACTAATACTATTGCTTTTGTTTCTTTATCTGCTTCAAATGCATCAAGGGCATCAATAAAAGTAGTACCAATAATTGGATCTCCACCAAGACCAACACAAGTACTCTGACCAATACCTTTCTCTTTCAACGAGTTCACAATCTCATAAGTAAGAGTTCCAGAACGACTTGCAACACCAACATCGCCCTCTAAAAAGATACTACCAGGTAAAATTCCAATTTTGCTTTTACCTGGGCTTGCAATACCCGGACAATTCGGACCAATCAATATTGCATCCTTGTATTTTGCATAGTGAACAAATTCCATTGCATCATGAAACGGAATATTCTCAGTAATTGTTACAACTGTTTTGATCCCTGCATCAAGTGCCTCGAATACAGCATCTTTTGCAAAACGAGCAGGAACAAGAATTAGGGATGTATCGGCACCGGTTTCATTCACGGCATTGCCAACGTTGTTAAAAACAGGGACGTTATGTACTTCTTGGCCTGCTTTACCTGGTGTTACGCCAGCAACTACTTTTGTTCCAAAACCTAGCATTTCACCAATATGAAAAACACCCTGGTGACCTGTTGCACCCTGAACTACTAATTTGTTTTTTTCATCAACAAAAATAGACAATTTATGCACCTCCGGCTAAATCAGAAGATTGTTGTGCAGCATCCTGTAAAGTCGTAGCAGTAATCAAACCTGCATCCTTCAAAATGTCTTTAGCAGCATCTTCATTCATACCTTTAATGCGAGTAATAACTGGGCAATCAATTCCTTCTTTTGTAATAACTGCCTTAACACCTTTTGCAACAGTATCACACTTAGTTATGCCACCAAATAAATTCAAAAAGATCACCTTAGGCTTAGCCTTTTTCATAAGCTCAAAAGCCTGCTTTACTTTTTCAGGGTCATCAGTACCACCAAGATCTAAAAATACACCGCCTGCGCCTTTGAAATGAGTCAATGCATCAAGAGTAGCCATTGTAAGACCTGCTCCATTAGCGATAACACCAATATTCCCATCAAGCTGAATAAAAGCAATACCTTTTTCCTTAGCATCCTTCTCCAATGGTGTAAGCTCAACAAGCTCAGGGGCAATATCAGGATGACGAAACATAGCATCATCATTAATAATCACCTTAGAGTCAAGAGCCATCACACTGCCATCGCCCGTGATTACCAAAGGATTTATTTCAACTAATTCACAATCATATTCTCTAAACAATTTGTAAATCTTGGAAAGAACCTTAGAAGCTCCTTTACTTTCATCCCTACCAAGATCTAACTTGGAAAGAATATTACGAATATTAAAAAGTTGAATACCGATCAAAGGGTTAACCCATTCCTTGAAAATCTCTTCATCGAGAACACTTTCGATATCCATACCGCCTTTAGCACTAGCCATAATACAAGGCATTCTCTTGGTCCGATCTAAAGAAATACTAAGATACAACTCATTTTTAATATCTGCTTGCTCCTCTGCAAGAACCTTGCCAACCGTATAACCACGAATATCCATACCAAGAATCTGCGACAATTTTTTCTCTGCATCCTTCAAATTATCCACAGGTTTAATACCACCTGCTTTTCCACGGCCACCAATAGGGACCTGAGCCTTCAATATTAACGGAAAATTGAGACCAGAAAAATCTTTCTCATCTTTCACCAACTTACCTTTTGGAACTGCAATACCATATTTACCAAACAGCTCCTTCCCCCTGTACTCAAAAAGCTTCATGGCACACTGAATGCAAATTCACATATTTAATAGCTTTTTAACCCAGAAATCACAACCCACAATTTTATGAGTAATAGGGGCAAACTTGAAATCTTTAATAAAAACCAACGTGTTCAAACCGTAAGTACGAATGACAGGATCCTCAGCAATCCACTTATTCTCCTTCAACACTTGCATAACCTTCATCATATCAGATTTATAATCATCATAATCTTGATATACAGAAATCATAACCGCTTCAAACATCCTACTCGCCAAAAAAATAGTTGAATCACTCATCAACAAAGCTGCATCTTCAACTTCCATATTAGGCGGATTACGTGGATCGAAACGAATATGATAAAACGCTAAAATCTCAAAACCCAGCTTCTTAAGATTAGGGAGACTAATCTTCCTTACAAGGTTATTTTCCTCAAAAACCCGTCTCAAACGTGAAACGGTATGTCTTGAAACACCGATTTCCCTACCGATATCACTATCAGACATCTCAGGATAACTAACCATCATACAAAATACGTTCTTTTCGGTATCGGAAAAATCAACATTCTTAGTATGTCTAAAAGCCAAATCTGCAACAACTTCCTCAAATTCAAGATTCAAATCAAAACTGATCTTTAACAAAGGAGCAAAATCAAAAAAACGATACACACGGCCAATCTCAAAAGGAAAAACAACCATACTAGGATACTCATCTTCTAAAAGACCACGTCCACCAAAAGTCTGCGTCCTAATATCGTTAATCCTACCAACAGTTGCATAATTCCGTGAAAGACTCAAAGAAAAACCTTTATCCTGCTCACCAACAGAAAAAAATATCTCCTCAAAAACCTCAATGGTTTTACCTGTGATTCCAACTCTTTCCTCCAACGGAATCAATGGACTAAAATTCGTATAAATCGCAACTAACATCTGGCAGCCCATGTTCTGAAGTCGCGGTATTATAAGTTTCCTGAAATATTCATTTTTCCGTAATCTATGTCTGATTGAGGTGACTGTGGAATGTTTTAAATCAAGTTTTTCAGAAAGTTGTTTATCTGTTAACTTTGGGTATCTAGCAAGACCGTATAACGTTAGTTTTTCTTTTGGCGTTAATTCAAATTTTTTCATTTGCTCTACTTAAGAATAAGTAATTTTTGCATATAAACCTTTTTATTATTTTGACAAAAATTGTCATGTTTTTTAGTAAAAAGAGCAGAAATTAGTAGTTATTCTAGCATATACGTAAATTTGTTAATGTGCTTTATAATTTCGATAATTTTTACCAAAAGCTTATAATATATAATTAACATTTGGAATCTCATAACTTGGGAGGAGCCACCTTGGTAAAAACCATGGCAGAGAATGCCATTTACGGAAAAATTAAAACGAATATTTTTCTCTTTAGATTTTTAAAAATTTGTTTTGTCTGTTTTGTGGGGATAAGAACATGAGTAAAAGTAAACAATTCCTTGTAGAAAAGCTAGATAGAAAAGCAGAGGATATGAGGAAAAAAGCCGGTGAGGTTGAAGTTTTTATTATGGGTAAAAGTTACAGGGTCCCTGCGGGTCTTACTATAATGAAGGCTTTGGAATATGCTGGCTATAGGTTTATACGTGGTTGTGGCTGCCGGGCTGGTTTTTGTGGTGCATGTTCCACGGTTTATCGTATTGAAGATGAACAAAAACTTGGTTTTGATCTTGCTTGTCAGAAGGTTGTTGAGGATAAGATGTATCTTGTTCAGCTTCCTTTTGTTCCCGGTGCAAAAGCAGAATATGATATCAATAAGCTTGAACCCGGCGATAGTACCCTGATTACGATGTATCCTGAGATTGCTCGTTGTGTATCTTGTAATACTTGTACTAAATCTTGCCCTCAGGATATTGAGGTTATGAAGTATATTCAAATGGCTATCAGGGGCGATGTTTCTAGGTGTGCTGAGATCTCTTTTGATTGTATTCAATGTGGTCTTTGTGCGATGCGTTGTCCTGCTGATATTAAACATTATCATGTTTCACAGTTGGCTCGTAGGTTGCGTGGTAAATATATTGATCCTAAATCTAAGAACCTTACTAAGCGTTTGAAGGAGATTGAAGAAAGAAAATATGATGACGAAATCGAAAAGATGATAAAGATGGATAAAAAAAATATCACGGAACTATACAAGAATCGTGAGATCGAAGCAGAGCAAGAGGGAGAAGGGGGTGAATAGTATGGCGATGGTTGATGGTTATCCAGATTATATGATGAAATCAATAAAACTTGTGGAGAAGAAACGTGAGAGGAATATGTCCACTCATGTTAAACCTATGAATATGAAGGAGCGGGAACAAATTCTTGGTAAATTTCATCCAGATTATATGACGGGTACGAAAAGGGAGCTTAGAGTTGGTATTGATAAAGGTAAACTTTTGTATAATGGTATCGCGGATCTTCTCGAGGCTAAATCTGTTCTTGATCCAAAAGACGTTGATTTGAGTAAGATTGATTATGATGTTGATTTACTTATTATAGGGGGCGGAGGCGCTGGAACAGTTGCTGCATTATTTGCCTATGAATCCAGCGTTCCTAAGGATGAAATTTTGATTGTTACCAAACTTCGTCATGGTGATTCAAACAGTATGATGGCGCAGGGCGGTATTCAAGCAGCAGATCGACCTGAAGATAGTCCAGCTTTGCATTATTTGGATATTTATGGCGGTGGACATTTCACTAATAAACATGAGTTGGCTCGTGCTCTTGCTTTGGATGCTCCTGGCATAATTAATTGGCATCAAGAGCTTGGAGTGATGTATGATCGTCAGGATGATGCTGAATTTCAGGAGCTCTCAGGCGGTGGGACCTGTAGAAATCGTATGCATAGCGCTAAGGACTATACGGGCATGGAGCTTCTTCGAAACATTAGGGATAAATTTAGGAATCTTGAGATTCCGGTGTTGGAGTTTTGCCCTATAATAGAATTCCTTATGGATGACAAGGGTCAGGTAGCTGGTGGGATCGCTTTCAATCTTGAAACATATGAGTATTATGTTATTCGAGCCAAGGCTACTCTTCTTGCAACAGGTGGTAGTGGACGTTTACATCTTTCAAATTATCCAACAACAAATCATTACGGCGCCACAGGTGATGGTCTTATTATGGCATATCATGTAGGTGCTAATCTCACTGATCTCGATACGATTCAGATTCATCCAACTGGCGATGCTCATCCTGAACCATTGGTTGGAATACTTTCCACTGAGAAAATAAGAGGACTTGGTGCGATACCTGTAAATGCTAATGGTGACCCGTTTGTATTCCCACTTGAACCCCGTGATGTTGAATCAGCAGCTTTTATCCAGGAATGCAAAGAGGGTAGAGGTACTGTAACACCAACGGGGATGCCCGGAGTATGGCTTGATACACCAATGATTGAGATTATACATGGAGAGGGCACCATTCAAACATTACTTGCAGGTGAAATGCGTAAGTTCAAACGATTTGGAATTGACATGACAGAATATCCAATTCTTGTTTATCCAACTCTACATTATCAGAATGGCGGTGTAGAGATCAACGAGAAAACTGAGACCAAGATACCGGGACTCTTTGCAGCTGGTGAAGTAACTGGCGGCGTCCATGGGAAAAACCGGCTTATGGGAAACTCACTACTTGATTACAACGTATTTGGTAGACGTGCTGGAATATATACTGCTAAATATGTTAAAAAAGCTAAAGTTGGAAAAATCACTCTAAACCATCTGGATAAATATAATAAGATGCTAGGTCAAGCAAATATTAAACCAAAGAAAACAGCACCAATAATATTACCAGAATACCGTGGTGAAATGGCAATTTCTAGAGCTTTAGATATACTCTGAGGAGTTTTATGATAGAAGTAAAAGACGACTGGTGTAAAGGCTGCAATATCTGTATAGAACGATGCCCAGTTAACGCACTTGAAGAATCTGATAGATTAAACAAGAAAGGCATTCGCCCGCCCCAGTTGAAAAAAAACAACGAATGTAATGACTGCAGGCTCTGTGAACTACTTTGCCCAGATCTTGCAATATCTGTTATATCTGATAAAGAAGTTAAAAAAGAGGATAAAAAAATCCTTCTAAGACCAGTTGGAGGAACTATAAAATGAAATATACGCGAGACCCTGAACTGATAAGAAAGGTTTTAGGAAAAAAAGTACAATTTATACTAGGAGATATGGCCTGTGTATATGGTGGTATACTTGCAGGTTGTTCTTTCTTTGGAGGGTATCCTATAACCCCTGCATCAGAAGTTGCTGAGGGAATGGCACGTATGCTTCCGAGAGTAAAAGGAACATATATGCAGATGGAAGATGAAATAGGAAGTATCGCCGCAGTAATAGGGGCTGCATGGGGTGGAGCAAAATCTATGACTGCCACATCTGGACCTGGTTTCTCACTTATGATGGAAAACTATGGCTATGCTGTTATGACTGAAACACCATGCGTCATCGTCAATGTTCAACGTACTGGTCCATCTACAGGGCAGCCGACACTCGGAGCACAGGGAGACATGATGCAAGCCAAATGGGGGACACATGGCGATTTTGAAGCTATAGCTTTCGCACCAAGTACCGTTCAGGAATGTATAGATTTCACATTAGAGGCATTCAATCTCGCAGAGAAATATCGAACTCCTGTCTGTGTTATGGCCGACGGTGAAATAGGTCATCTCAGGGAACGAGTAATCATACCTGATGAAAAAGATTTAAAACTCATTGAGAGAGCCCCTGCAACAATAGATAAGAAAAAATTCATACCATTTACTAATTCTCAAACACGAAAGAGCAAGGTTCCCGATTTTCCAACTTTTGGAACGGGTTACCGTACATATGTTACTGGCCTTACTCATAACGAGAAAGGCTTTCCGGCTACAGATAAACAAAAGGATCATGAAAAACTTGTCAAAAGGATTACTTCAAAAATTTCTGATGATGCTGATAAACTTGTTATGGTTGAAGAGATAAACTTAGATGATGCCGAAATAGCATTTGTTACATATGGCGCTACTGCACGGCCAGCAGAATCTGCAATGGAAATGGGACGGAAAAAAGGAATCAAAATAGGCCTACTTCGTCTTAAACTTGCATGGCCTTTCCCAGAGAAAGTAATACATAAACTAGCAAAAGAGGTAGACAAAATAATTGTGCCGGAAATGAATCTTGGGCAGATAGTTCATCCCGTTCGAGAGTATGTTAACGGAGAATGTGAAGTTGTTTCTGCGCCAAAAATCGGTGGAGAAATGCATCTACCTAATGAACTTTTTAAATATCTGGAGGGGAAATAAAATGGTGGAGATTAAAACCGCTGAAGAACTTAACAAAAAATATCTCCGAGAGGGCATGTGGCCAACGATATTTTGTAATGGATGTGGCATTGGCGTAGTACTTGAATACACTCTTTGGGCAATAGAAGAACTTGGATGGGATATGGACAAAGTTGTGTTTGCCTCAGGAATTGGTTGTTCTTCACGCCTTCCAGGATATATAAATGCTGATGGACTGCATACTACACATGGACGAGCAATTGCATTTGCCACAGGCATTAAAGCAGCTAATCCTGATTTAAATGTTGTAATTTTTACTGGTGATGGTGATTGCTCAGGGATAGGTGGCAATCATTTCATCCATGCGGCTCGACGTAATATTGATTTAACAGTTATTATGGTTAATAATTTCGTTTATGGAATGACTGGTGGACAATCTTCGCCCACCGCTCCAATAGGAAGTGTTGCAACAACTGCTCCGTATGGAAACATAGAGCATCCGTTTGACATTTGTGGCATTGCAAAAGCACTTGGTGCAAACTATGTAGCACGATGGCCTGTTTCTCATCCATATCAGCCCATTAAATCTGTAAAAGAAGGTCTTCAAAAAAAAGGTTTTTCATTGTTGGAATTTCTTGCTCCATGTCCAACTGCTTATGGGAGACGTAATAAACTAGGAGACATCAAAAAACTATGGAAATGGTATGATGACAATACAATCCTTATTGAAGACTACGAGAAAACAATGAACTACGGGAACGAAAAAGAGAAAGAAGAAATTAAAAATAAGATACAAATCGGTGTGTTTCAAGATATTGAAAAATCTGGGTTTTTTGAGGAATATGAAAAACTGATGATGATGCTTCAAGAGAAAAAAACCACGGGGGAAAAGAAATGAAAAAAGAGATACGGATTTGTGGCTTCGGCGGTCAAGGAGTTATTCTTGCTGGGTTTATCATTGGAAAAGCTGCTTCTGTCTTTATGGATTATAATGCTGTGCAGAGCCAGTCGTATGGCCCTGAGGCTCGAGGTGGGGCAGCAAGGTCTGAGATAATCATATCTGATGAGAAGATAGGTTATCCAAGGCCAACTGGTGTAGATTTTTTCGTGGCTATGTCTCAGGAATCATTTGATACATACCGTGGCGATGTCACTGATGACACAGTAATTGTTGTAGATCCTGATCTTGTTAAAAAACATGATATTGGTAAATCTGTCTATAAGGTCCAAGCTCAGAAAATAGCTGAAGGACTTGGTAATAAAATTGTTACCAATATTGTTATGGTTGGGGCAGCTACTGCAATTTTTGCTTTATTAGAATATGATGCTGTAAAACAATCTGTGCTTGATAGTGTTCCAAGTCGGTTTAAAGCGCTTAATGAAAAAGCTTTTGAAAAAGGATTTGAGGCGGGCAAGAATGCCGTCAAAGGATTATAGTCAAAAAATTGATCATAATTTGGGAATGCCCCTTAAGGATGATTATTTTTATGATGATCCTGAGCAGATTGTTCAAACAAATTTGATAGAGGCGGCAGAAAGCAAAGTTAGTCTTCCTGCTAAATCGAAAAGAAAAAAAGAAAAACGAATAATCAACGGCGATGTTCTAATTATAGGGGCAGGTATTTCTGGGATGCAATCAGCTCTTGATATCGCTGATAAAGGTTTCAAGGTAGTTATCATTGATAAAACCTCAACGATTGGCGGCTCAATGGTAAAACTTGATAAAACATTTCCAACAAATGATTGCTCTATTTGTACTGCCGCGCCAAAGATGGTTGAACTAGCGCGTCATCCCAATATCGAACTCATTACTTATGCTGAACTCAACTCATTAAAAGGAAAAATCGGTGATTTCAAAGCAAACGTGTGGAAAAAAAGCAAGTATGTAGATCCAGATAAATGTACCGGCTGTAATGATTGTGCCGAGGTTTGCCCAGTTGATGTAATTAATCCCTTTGATGAAAAGATTTCAACACGTAAAGCAATCTATATAGAATTCCCACAGGCAGTACCAATTGTATATACTATTGATATCGAAAACTGTGTAGGATGTGGATCATGTGACCGTGTCTGCGAACCAGAAGCAATAAGTTTTCTTGAGAAATCCGAAGAAATCGAAGTCAATGTTGGTAGTGTTATCCTTGCCACAGGTTTTGAAGTATTTGAACCAACTGAACTACGAAAAGAATACGGCTATGGAAAATACGATAATGTTCTCACAGCAATGCAATTTGAAAGACTTCTATCATCGTTTGGTCCAACCACCGGAAAAGTACTACGGCCCTCTGATTATAAAAAACCAAAGAAAATCGGATGGATACAATGTGTAGGATCACGTAGCGAACAACAAGGATACCCGTATTGTAGTCGTGTATGCTGCATGTATGCAACAAAAGAAGCATCCATTGTCAAAGAAGCAGAGCCAGATATTGACATCGTGATTTATTACATGGATATCAGAGCATATGGTAAAGATTTCCAGCAATACTATGATCATGCAAAAGACCTCGGTGTTAAATACATCCGTGGACGACCATCTTCTATTTACGAAAATAAAAATAAAAGCCTAATCATCCGATATAAAGATACCATCTCAGGAGAAATTGAGGAAGACACTATCGATCTACTTGTTTTATCCACCGCAATAATACCCGCAAAGGATAACAATAAACTCGCAGAAATCCTAGGAATAGACGTAGATGAAAACGGTTTCTTCAAACAAGATTCACTACTAGAAAACCCCGTTCAATCAACTAAGAATGGAATCTATTTAGCAGGCTGCATACAAGGTCCAAAAGATATACCTGATAGTGTGTCTATGGCCAGTGGTGCCGCTGCAAAAGCCGTGGCACCAATAAAAAACCGAGAAAGACATCTGGGTCGAGATTTCCCAGCAGAACGAGAGGTATCTGGTGAGGAACCAAGAATTGGTGTATTTATTTGTCACTGTGGTAAAAACATCGCAGGATATTTAGATGTTGAGAAGGTTACAAAGGAGGTAGAGAAACTACCAAACGTTGAATACGCAGAACATGTACTATTTGCATGTTCTGAGGATAGTGGTAAAAAAATAAAAGATACGATCAAAGAGAAAAACTTGAATAGAATTATTGTTGCAGCATGTTCACCACGTACCCATGGGGGCCTCTTCCAGGATACTCTTCTTGAAGCGGGTTTAAATAAGTATCTTTTTGAAATGGCCAATATCCGTAATCATTGCTCCTGGGTCCACTCTGATGACTGGGATAAAGCTACGCAAAAAGCAGTTGATCTTGTAAAAGCTGCTGTTGCAAAAGTAAGACTTCTTGAGCCATTAAGTGAAGAAGAATTCTCCATTATTCCTTGTGTTCTAGTGGTCGGTGGTGGTGTATCTGGCATGAAAGCAGCTCTTGCCCTTGCAGATATGGGTGTCAAATCTATATTGATAGAAAAAGAAAAAGAACTTGGTGGCCGACTTAAGCAACTTCATACAATGTTTCCCTCCGATATAAAATCAAAAGATATCATTGGTCCATTAGCTGAGAAGGTCAATAAGAGTAAACTTACTA